>NZ_LGSU01000495.1 GCF_002260545.1 Hydrocoleum sp. CS-953
AGGAGTCAGGAGGGAAGAGGGGAGAAAAAAAGTATATGCATGAGAAAGTTTTTTTATCACGCTCTTATCCGGACATGATATGACTCCTGTAGGGGCAAATAGCAATTCGCCCGTACAGGAGTCAGGAGAAAGAAAAGATTTAGAGCATGAATTTTTCAATTCGCCCACGCTAGAAAATCTGTATTAAGATAAAGTAATTTTGCGATTACTGTATAACCGGATTTTATATAAAACTATAATTCCTCTCCATCTTCTTCTTCTTCCTCTAGCTCCTCTTCATCTTCTTCATCTTCTTCATCCTCTTCCTCCTCCTCTTCTTTACCCTCCAACTCTTCCTCTTCTAAACTCTTCTTATCTTGGCGAGGACCACGATGAGGCATTTTAATCCCTTCTTTTTCAAAAGCTTCAATTATCATTNGTATAACCGGATTTTATATAAAACTATAATTCCTCTCCATCTTCTTCTTCTTCCTCTAGCTCCTCTTCATCTTCTTCATCTTCTTCATCCTCTTCCTCCTCCTCTTCTTTACCCTCCAACTCTTCCTCTTCTAAACTCTTCTTATCTTGGCGAGGACCACGATGAGGCATTTTAATCCCTTCTTTTTCAAAAGCTTCAATTATCATTCTACGCAGGTATAATTCTACATCTTCATTTGTTCCTGGCTTAACTTGTGTAGTGGTTTGAATGATTAACTGATATCTATCGAACTTCTCAACCCCGTCTACTTCAGTTGCTTCTAGGACATCTTCATTCTCCTGATTTAATTTTTGCCCCACTGCTTCTATAACTTGGTAAACATGATCGAGATTAGCATCATAAGCAACATTAACTGTTACTACTGCTTCACTATATCTGGAATAATTAACAATACTACCAATTTCACCATTCCGAATAATATAGTCTTTATCCTCAAAGCGAATGCGAGTAGTTTTCAGCTCTATTGCAGTCACATAACCTTTGATATCATCTATCTCAACAAAGTCACCTACTAAGTAGTAACCTNATGATCGAGATTAGCATCATAAGCAACATTAACTGTTACTACTGCTTCACTATATCTGGAATAATTAACAATACTACCAATTTCACCATTCCGAATAATATAGTCTTTATCCTCAAAGCGAATGCGAGTAGTTTTCAGCTCTATTGCAGTCACATAACCTTTGATATCATCTATCTCAACAAAGTCACCTACTAAGTAGTAACCTTCAAACAAATTAAATAAACCAGATACCACATCTTCAACAATACTCTGCGCTCCCATGCTAACACCAAGACCAAGAATACCAGCACCTGCAAGTATAGGAGTAGGATCGATACCGACTACAGTGAGAATAGCAATTATTGCGCCAAAGTAGACTATATATTTGAGGGTACTATCAAATAACGGTAATAGAGTCTGCCTTCTCTTTCTGTCAATTTCATCTAACTCTTCGTCCTCACTGAGTAGGAATTTTCTGGCAAAAAGTTTGCCTACTTCTTCAATTACACGACTGGTATAAAATATGCCGACAATTTGTATAATTTTGGGGCCAATGACTGCTAGATAGGCAATGAATTCAAGTTGCTGAAATACTAAACTTGCCATTGACAGGTATATTACATACTCCNCGGTAATAGAGTCTGCCTTCTCTTTCTGTCAATTTCATCTAACTCTTCGTCCTCACTGAGTAGGAATTTTCTGGCAAAAAGTTTGCCTACTTCTTCAATTACACGACTGGTATAAAATATGCCGACAATTTGTATAATTTTGGGGCCAATGACTGCTAGATAGGCAATGAATTCAAGTTGCTGAAATACTAAACTTGCCATTGACAGGTATATTACATACTCCAAACATCGCTTTGACAATGGAAGTAGATGACTGAGGCGATTATATAAACGTAGTAGTCTGCTAGGACTAGAGTATTTTTCAGCTAGTGCTTCTAATGTATCGATAATTACGATGTTGGCTTTAACCAGAAGTATGCCAACTGTAATAATGACATATATTCTGACAGCAATATACATATATTGCGTAATTACTTCTGGTAATTGGAGAAATTGAGTACATAAGGTTAGACTCAATAGCCACAAAATGTTAATTAGGTTGAGACTGAGAAAGTCAAAGAAATCTTCTATACTTTCATCATTCGCTGTAATATGTTCAAATGTTTTGGTGCGATCGCAAAGATTATCTATTAAACGTTGAATGTAAGGTTGAGTTGCAGCTAATAAGAATAATAAGAACAGACTTCTACCTGCTCCCATACCTAAATTTACCCAAAATTCTTGAGGGATATTATTAATAAATGATTTTGTGTATTCTAATAAGTTTTCTCCCTGATAGATTAGCCAACTATTTAGTCCTAATATTAGTATACCCAGTAATCCAGCACCTAAAGTTAATGCCGTCTGGGTATTCTTTTGGATATTCTGAATTGTGATTTTAATTTTCTTACTGGAAACAGCCTTAGTTAGTTGTTTTAAAATTTCTTTAACTAACCAATTAACTGCAAGAAAAATACATAGTAGTAGACCAATTTCTCCTACAATAACTAAAAAGTTTTCTACTGCCAACATTTTCTAAGTCTCCTATCATCATCATAGTTTTTACTCACGCAGTTCAAAATCTAATTTTCCTTAATCTCTATCAAGCCAATGATACTAATTTTTTGTATTTTTATTGAGTCTTGGTCAACTATTGACCAAAAGTTATTTTTTTCTTAGCAAGGCAGGGATCTATTTATTTAATCTAGTTTAAATCAGAAGGTGTCAAAAAATCCAAGTATTTAACGAAAAGTAAGATCAAATCCTTTCATTAATGGATAATGGATAATTACCTCAAGGAAAACCTTCATTAATTGATAATTGATAATTGATAATTGATAATTGATAATTACCTCTCCCTAAAAGGGAGAGGATTGACACAAAGGGGGAAAATATTTATTTCTCTTGGTCGATTGGATATGGCGTTCGCGTAGCGTCCCGGAGGGAAAGGAAACCCGAAGAATGCAGAGCCGCGANTCGATTGGATATGGCGTTCGCGTAGCGTCCCGGAGGGAAAGGAAACCCGAAGAATGCAGAGCCGCGAACGCTTTATATGTCGCGTAGCGAAACGCCATCCCACCCTACGGGAAGCTCCGCTTTTCATGTCGGCTCTTAGCCGAAACGACCGCTTTTTACCCTTGAAAGGGGAGGCTTTTAACTAAGGTATTTAATTAATATTAATAATTATTAATTATTCGGTAAAAATCTCTTCTCTTGGTAAGGGGTTAGGGAAAAATACTCAAGTATCAAGTAGTTTTCACCTTCAAGTATAAATGATTGATAAATTGTATTATTGCCTGAATATATACC
>NZ_LGSU01000496.1 GCF_002260545.1 Hydrocoleum sp. CS-953
TTCAATTCCCGTGCGGTTTTAACCTTCTTGTAATTATCAATTATCCATTATCAATTATCAATTAATGAATGGTATTCCTACTGGGGGAAATTCCTTAATATTTTCGATGGCCTCAGAGGTAGGAAATTTAATTGAATAAAAAATCAAGTACATAGACTAATTACCCCATTTAACTTTGATGATATCAGAATTTTTGTGAGGATGCAAGCGAAAATCCTTTGGCGTGGGATTTTTTTCTGGGAGCTTCATAAAATGAAAATGTTGGTGGTTTTCGACTGAGGAGAGATGGATGGAAAGATTTGAGCAGGGAAATAAACAAGGATATATATTTATTTTCTGGGAGCTTCATGGGATGAAAAATTACTTGTATTGCTCCTGGGGAAAAGGAATTTTCCTCTTTATCTAGAAACATCTATTCACTTCCAGAACTAGAACTAGAGATAGGAATAGTCAAATTTTTCTCACGTTTAGTTGCAGCTTGAGTTAAAAGAGATTCTGCAAAATCAAAATCAATAGCTTCTTGAACTGGTCTACCACTAGCTAATTTNATCTAGAAACATCTATTCACTTCCAGAACTAGAACTAGAGATAGGAATAGTCAAATTTTTCTCACGTTTAGTTGCAGCTTGAGTTAAAAGAGATTCTGCAAAATCAAAATCAATAGCTTCTTGAACTGGTCTACCACTAGCTAATTTTGCCAACTCTTCTCGCCGTTGATAATTATCTAAGGTTTTTACTCTAACTATTGTTCTTTCCTCAGAGTTTTGATTATTTGAATCAACATCGTTCATTTCCTTAATGACCTGCTTACTAACATTAAAATGATGGTCTGCCATTGCAGCGACTATGGGTTGGTGAGTTACACATAGAACTTGATGTTGACGACTAAGTTGATGTAGTTTTTCTGAAATAGCTCCTGCTACTCTTCCAGAAACTCCTACATCTATTTCATCAAACACTAGAGTTCCTGATGCTTCAATTTGAGAAAAGCAAGCTTTTAGTGCTAATAAAAACCGACTCATTTCTCCTCCAGAAGCAGTTAAATTTAGAGGTTGTAGTGGCTCACCAGGATTAGAACTAAAACAGAATGTAAGTTGGTCAGCACCTGTAGATGTTGGAGTAGTAGAAGTAATTTGTACCTGAAATTTGACTTTCTCCATAGCAAGAGGTTTTAATTCTTCTACTAAGTGTGTTTCTAATTTAGCAGCAGCATTCTGACGTTGTAAACTAAGTTCGCTACATTTTTTTTGTAATTCTTCTTGAGCTTCTAAGTATACTTTTTCTAGTGCTTCGAGAGACTCTCCTCCTTCCAGTAGTTCTTTAAGTTCTGCTTGTATTTTGTAATAATAATTAATAGCTTCTTCTAGAGTCTGACCATACTTACGACAAATTTGTTTAAGTTCTTGAATTCTTTCTTCTACATCCTCCAATCTTTGAGGATCTGCTTCTAATTTTTCACCATAATTGCTAATTTGTCGGCTAGCTTCAATAACTTGAGCTAAAGCTTCACTAATCATTTCTGATATAGGTTGTAATGTTGAGTCGTAGTTTACCATATCATTTAATATGGTTTCTGTTTCTCCTAACAGGTCTGCTGCTGCTGAATTATCACCTTCATTTTGATATAAAGCTTGATATATTTGATAACTTTGATGTTGCAGTTCAACTGCATGGCTAAGACGTTGACTTTCTTGTGTTAGTTGTTCTAATTCTTGAGGTTCAGTAAGATTAGCTTTATCTAATTCTTGTACTTGGTATTCTAATAAATCTATTCTTTGTAAACGTTGCTGTTCTGTCTGACGACGGTTTTCTAATGCTGCTTTGGCTGTTTGAGCTTTTTGATAGGAAATATTTACTGCTTCTCTACATTTTAATAGGGGATAACCACCATATAAATCAAGCCATTCTCTTTGCAAATTAGGATTTCCTAATTGTAAAGTTTGGCCTTGAGCTGTAATTTCTACTAGGCGATCGTGAAGTTGGTCCATTATTTTCCGATTAACTAGGACACCATTGACACGAGATCTGGTGCGTAGGGAACCTTGGGCGACAACAATTTCCCGGCTACAAACTACTAATGTGCCATCTATTGGATCTATTTCTTGACCACTTAACCATTTAGCTAAAGCTGGGTTTAGTTCAAAGGTTGCTTCTAGGGTGGCTCGTTTAGTTCCTGTTCTGATAATACGGCGATCTATTTTAGCACCTAGAGTGGCATTAAGAGCATCTAGGATAATGGACTTACCAGCACCTGTTTCACCTGTGAATACATTTAGACCGGAGCCTAATTCTAAGTCTAGATGATCTATGAGGGCAAAGTTATTAATGCGAAGGGATATGAGCATTTATTCAAGGAAGGAAGAAATAAGAAATAAGAAATAAGGAATAAGAGAAGATTAAATGTTTGCCTTTGACTTTTTATCCTTTCTCTTTTGAGGGAAGCGAGTTAAGTCAAAAGTCAAAAATTATTTTTGAGTTTATAGTTTGAATCCCCAATTTTCCTGGAGGTCTTAAAAGAAATTTCTAATTATAATAGATACATTAAAAGAACAAGTTAAGGTTATGCTTGATGTTCTTCTTACTCAAGATAATTTTGGTGCATCTCAATTTTGAAGAAAGCCAAAAATTTATCCCTTTTAGGGAATAGGGAATAGGGAATAGGAAATAGGAAATAGGAAATAGGAAATAGGAAATAGGAAATAGGAAATAGGAAATAGGAAATAGGAAATAGGAAATAGGAAATAAAGTATTTTTGCAAATATTGAGATGCACCCGATAATTTTTTCTATATTTGGCAAAACCTCGTTTCATAAGACTAGCAAAATATGACAAATTAAATAGGATTGATATATTACCAACTGCCGGAATTATTTGTTTATCAAAGATGATTTTGACAAGGTTTATCACGCTATTTAGCTAGTTGAGTTTGTAGTCTATTTCTAGTATAATGATATTGTCAACGATCACCAGATGAATATTAGTCAGTTTTCCAATAATTTTTCTATAGTTGTTCTATGTACTCTACATTACTATTAATAAGTAAGTAATCACCATAATTTTTATCGTGTTTTAACAAAGTTTGTCTTTGTAAATAAGAATATAGTTGCTTTTAGAGACTGGAGAGTAAAATAATTATTAAGAGAGCACGCGAAGTGACTAAAATCTAAAAGCGGTAATACTTCAAGGGATTGAAAGAAGGTAGATAGAGAAGTATTCAGTACATATATTCCTAGATTTAATAGCGACAAATATTTGTCTTGATTTCTTCGGACCTATTCCCAGTTAAGTGTTCCCTGTTCCCTATCTCCTTTTTATATTTGCTGATACATTCAATCTCTTA
>NZ_LGSU01000497.1 GCF_002260545.1 Hydrocoleum sp. CS-953
CATAAATAATAAAATCACTAACTAAATATATCTGTTTTCATTTTATTTTTTTTGTAATCTAAGTTATTTCCCAACAACTCTATTATATCGTTATTCGTTGATTAAGTCAATACTCCCACCTGAAATGGATGGAGTTCCCGGCCTAAGTTTTGCTGGCATTAAACCAGGAGAAACTTTCACCTATCGTTTCCCTGTAAATCAGAGTGGTACTTATTGGTATCACAGCCATAGTGGGTTACAAGAACAACTCGGTCATTTCGGAGCTATGATTATCGATCCAGCAGAACCCGAACCTATAGAATACGACCGGGAATATGCAATATTGCTGTCTGACTGGACTTTTGAAAACCCCCATCAGGTGCTTGCCAATTTGAAAAAGAAAAGCACTTACTATAATTATCAACGGCGAACAGTGGGACATTTATTTGATGATATGGATTGGCGCAGAATGCGGATGGACCCCACTGATATTGCTGATATTACAGGTGCAACCTATACATATCTAATGAATGGCATGGCACCAGAGTCTAACTGGAGTGGCATATTTAAGTCTGGTGAAAAAGTAAGACTCAGGTTTATCAATGCTTCAGCAATGACTTTTTTTGATGTGAGAATTCCCGGACTGAAAATGACGGTAGTACAAGCAGACGGTCAAAATGTGCAACCTGTAACTGTGGATGAATTTAGGATTGCTATTGCTGAGACTTATGATGTAATTGTTGAACCTGAAGAGGAGACTGCTTATACTATTTTTGCGGAAACAATGGATAGAAGTGGTTATGCTCGTGGAACTCTTGCACCTCGTCNAGTCTAACTGGAGTGGCATATTTAAGTCTGGTGAAAAAGTAAGACTCAGGTTTATCAATGCTTCAGCAATGACTTTTGTTGATGTGAGAATTCCCGGACTGAAAATGACGGTAGTACAAGCAGACGGTCAAAATGTGCAACCTGTAACTGTGGATGAATTTAGGATTGCTATTGCTGAGACTTATGATGTAATTGTTGAACCTGAAGAGGAGACTGCTTATACTATTTTTGCGGAAACAATGGATAGAAGTGGTTATGCTCGTGGAACTCTTGCACCTCGTCTGGGTATGACTGCACCTTTACCGGAACGCAAAAAACGCCCACTAAGAACTATGGCGGATATGGGTCACGACCATGGCATGGATCATTCTGCACATTCTCAACACTCTCCAAATATGAATGAGATGAATCATTCTCAACATAATAGTGGGATGGATCATTCTCAACATAATAGTGGGATGGAGCATTCTCAGCATACGAGTGGAATGGAGCATTCTCAACATAACAGTGGAATGGATCATTCTCAGCATCATAGTGGGATGAATCATTTAACCGAAACAGAAACGATACCCCACCAAGAAGCCGTAATGCACGGCCCAGACCATCATGGTTCGGCTAGCGCCGGAGTAGCTATGATGTCAAAAAGTAGGCTCCATGAACCAGGCATTGGTTTAGAAAACACAGGTACTCGTGTTCTTCTCTACACCGACTTACGCAGTCTGACACCTCGTGAAGACCAAAGAAAAGCCGAACGAGAAATAGAACTACATCTCACCGGAAATATGGAACGGTATATGTGGTCGTTTGATGGGAAGAAATATTCAGAAGCAAAGGAACCAATTCAATTTTATAACGGCGAACGACTACGACTTACCTTTGTCAACGATACGATGATGGAACATCCGATCCATTTACACGGAATGTGGATGGAACTAGATAATGGAGCAGGTGCTTATAAACCACGCAAACATACTGTTTTGGTTAAACCTGCCGAGAGAATGTCTGTAGATGTGACTGTCGATGCACCTGGTAATTGGGCGTTTCATTGCCATTTGCTCTATCACATGAAAGTGGGAATGTTTCGTGTTGTGTCTGTAACTGATAAAGTAGAAAAAGCATAATAATGAAATTGTTGCATAAGTTCAGAATAGGGAAAAAAATCTCTACCAACCGTACGAATTAAACTGTAGAAAATTGCAGTTGTTAAATTCTTGATATTGGATTAACCAATATAGGCTGTACGGCACAGCTCACTATTCCCATCCTCCGGAATGCTACGCAAACGGCAGTAAATGCCTCTGGGAATTTCTTATCTTAAATTTGAAGACTACCATTGATATCCGCATTAATCACTTTACCAGTTCCACTTCTAAACAAACCACGTTTGACTCGTTTTCCCACATAATTTTCCTGTTGACATGGCAATTATAGGTCAAGTGCAGAAGTTTTACTGGTGTAACTTTCTTCTGTCTCCATAACTTTGATCCCAGCTAGTTGACATTTATAAGTTATCTGTTGAATTAGCTTTGAGTGGGGTATTTGGGTAAAGTTTTGATTGTTTTTTTTACCGATGTTTGCACCCTGTTTCCAATTATCATTTTTTCCAATTACTACAGTACCAATATTATTAGTCACTAAATAATTAATAACTAACTTGCTAGTGTTATGCAGGTAATTCTCGACAAAACGATTTCGATGATAACTCAATGCTTCAATCTTACGACTGGTTTTTCTGTTGCCTTGGAGATGACTTTGATACTTAGCTTTTCGCTTGTTATATAGTTGATTGACGCTTTTTAGTGGCTGACCATTAACTAGCATAGGTTTAACACCGGGCTTGTTTGTAGATATAGCAACTAATCTGTCAATTCCTAAGTCAATTCCGGCTACATATGTTGAGTGTATTTGCGGAACAGAAGTTTTTTCATACACTACTTCAATTATATAGCAGCTACTAGCAGGTACTATCCTCACTTCGATGACAGTATCCACAACTACAGGTATTTTGATTTCACTCATGGATAAGTGACAAATACCATCTTTTAGAGGTGCTTTATAGACTGATTATGCATGAATATATAACTACATTCCTACCTTGAGTTTTATTTTTATACTTTGGTATTTTGGGTTTACCTAAAAACTTCCCTGGATGTTTTGACCACTCTTTGATGGCCTGAAAATAACCACGCCAAGTCGCAACCAAGCATTTGATTATTTGTTTTGATACTTTAGTTGGTAATGCTAATTACGGCATCGCTATCTTTTGTGGCGTGGTACAGTTTAGTTAAATCCAGACTTTTTGAGCACTTGAAAAAATGCTGACGACAATAATAATTAGCCAAATTATACAAGTTTTTTGACTTAAAGGCTAAGTCATCACACCAAGCCCAAAAGTTATGTGTTCGGTTAATAATATGTCTGTCAACAAGTCTCATTCACCTTTAAATATTTCAATAGCTTTAGTTACCTGTTTAATATTAAAACATTTTTCTACACGCTAGCAACTACTTTCTACAATTTTTATTCAACAGTTAATCACCC
>NZ_LGSU01000498.1 GCF_002260545.1 Hydrocoleum sp. CS-953
GAATAATTTTTAAAATAAAGCCGAAAAGTGTCAGCGATCGCATTGATTTCCCGCCAATATACACTCCTCTTGCAAACCAGTTTTCATTTGCATGTCGATTTAACCTCTCGAGGCTGTTGGGCCACGAATACTTCTTACTTATTGAGACTGGAGCAACTGACTTTGGCTTAACAATCTGGTTGCGTGAAGATGCTGGGCAACGCGGTATTGCCGTTACGTGCTCCGGTGTAAATGGAAGTGTATTGCGTTACTCGACCTCACATGGCTTCTCTACGAATCACTGGTATGGCTTGGTGGTGACTTGGGATGGCTCAGCATCTGCGTCGGGAATCCACATTTATCTTGACGGTTCAGAGCTGAGTTATGCGAGTTCGGCTGATGGCGTTGCACCGCTTCGTGCTCAAGACGGCGATTGGATCATAGCCGGGCGCGTTACCGATAACTTGCGAAACTTTAGTGGCCGACTCGCAGACCTTGGTGCTTGGAACACTGTCTTATCCAGTGACGATCGAGCTGCTTTTTTTAATGGCCTTGTTCCTCATCAGATTGCGAACCCGAACCTTGTGTTTGATGCGCGATTAGTGAATAGCGACACTACCGATTCAGTGTCATTGCTAAACGGTAGCATTGTTGGCGNCATTGGTTAACTCAGCTATAATTTTCGTACTTTAGGATTAAATCTTTACTATTCGCCTTTTTTGTGGGAATACATAAGATTTGTTTGATAAAATCACTCCGAAAAATCCAGTGACGATCGAGCTGCTTTTTTTAATGGCCTTGTTCCTCATCAGATTGCGAACCCGAACCTTGTGTTTGATGCGCGATTAGTGAATAGCGACACTACCGATTCAGTGTCATTGCTAAACGGTAGCATTGTTGGCGCACCAACCGAGTACAATCACCCAACGAATGTTATCGGCGGAAAAAGTACAGCCACACTTGTAAGTCAGGAAATGACTGCGGAGTCGGGTAGTGCTCAAGCTGTGACACGAAGTGTGAGTGTTTCGCAGTTGTTAAACTTGATGAGCCAGCATGGTGCTTCCACAAACGAACAAAATCCAAGTCAGGAGATACAGGTTAGTGATTACTATGAAGGGGGCAATGTAGATACTAGTAGGGTTGTGATCTCCGGCGAAAATACATCAAGCCCAAACATTACCCTTTATGCGAGGCCAAACGTAAATGTTGAGGGAGCAAATCCCGCAAACATATACTACAGCCTAGCTTGTCGCGTAACGGGTATGAATGGCAAGAACCCTACATTCAAAATTAACTTTTTCGGATTTATTTTCTGCAACACTAACAATGTTTTTCACTGTTAGCTTAACTGCTAATCCTGCCAAAGCTGAAGAAAAACCAGTAACTAATAATATTGGTTCCTCAGAACAATTATTGAGTACCAATGCTAATAGTTTGTCAAGTGGTAAAAGTATGAGTTTAACTCAAGATTCTACTACTAGAGGTAGAGGTGGGTTGTCTCAAGGTGAACTTGATGAGGTGACAAACAATATTAACCTACAAATGCAGAAAACTAGAGATCCTAGATGGAAAAGAGAAAAAGTATGGTTTGAAGAAAAGTGGGATTCTTTTTCGACAGACTTTTAGTAAGTCTTAAAAAAGCAGTCAGCATTCAGCTATCAGTAGGATTTTGAATTTAGAACTTAAAATGTAAAATTGTAGAACTAAAGGTAAATTTACCAATTTTGAATTCTTAATTCTTAATTCTAGAAACTGGAATTCCCCAACTTAAAGATTCCATTTTTTTGAATTGCTCAATAGATGGTTGAGAGCCATCTATAAAACGAAATGCTCGAATTCCAGCAATGGGATATTTTGAACGTCCGTTAATACCAATTAATTGACCTTTACTATTTAAAATCGGTCCACCACTCATGCCACTTTTAATATCATTGGTATAACCTAATTGATATCCTTGGCTGAGGGTGCGACTTGGTAACATTTCTACAGACCCTAAAGTTAACTGAAAAGCACGACTACCCCAAGCACGGGTACTACTCATTTGTAAAGAGTCTGGTTGATACCAGTTGGGAAAACCTGCTGCAAAAACAGTTTCTCCTACTAAGGGTTGGTTAGTTTTTGCTATTTCTACAACTTGATAGGGGCGATCGCTAGTAAATTTCAATAATGCTACATCTAGATTACCTATTTGAGGAGTAGAAATTAGGGTAGCTTGATGAGTTATCCCATCTCCACTCATAACTGGGTAAAGTTTATTAGAATTATTCTCAATTACATGATGATTAGTAACAACAGTGTAGGTATTACCTTCCCGTTTGATAATTACTCCAGAACCTGCACTATTATCTGTAAAAATTCTCACAGTAACTTGTTGGGCAATATTGGATACTAATGATGGAAACTGTTGTAAGTCTACTACACTAGGTTTTGTGTAATAAGCTGAATTTTCTACTCTGGTTTGGGAGTAAGCATTAGGTACAAGTGCGGTTAGAAAAAAGAGTGAGGCTCCTAATATTTTACCACTTACATTTAAGATTGAGTTATTCTGTTTCATATTCTTAAGGTTTCTCAAATAAAAGACATTTAAAAAAAAGACAAAAATTCCCCTGACACCACTCAATCTATTTCAAGAAATTTGAAAGTGTGGTGACTATCTCTACGTTTGTTAGTGGTAGAGATCGCTGATAAATTGTTGTTAGTAGTTTAATTAACTACTTAAATCACAATAGGTATATATATTGATTAAATTCAGCCCGGTCATTTCAGTTATCAGTTATCAAAATAATTTAGGTCTAAAACCACGCTTTTTAAGGCGAAATATTTTGGGTGGGTTGCTCTAATCCCTGTTACAAAAATAACTTCTGATTTCATTATCAGTANGTATATATATTGATTAAATTCAGCCCGGTCATTTCAGTTATCAGTTATCAAAATAATTTAGGTCTAAAACCACGCTTTTTAAGGCGAAATATTTTGGGTGGGTTGCTCTAATCCCTGTTACAAAAATAACTTCTGATTTCATTATCAGTACTTCCCGCTGAAACCGGAGGCTTGAAATCTTAAAATACTTAACTTTTTTTATCCCCTTGAAAGGGAAGGCTTAAGACTTTATTTCTTGGTAACAAAAAATTTAGTTATTTAGCCATAGCTAAAATCTTAATTTTCCAGTCGAAATGACTTTGAGGAACTGAGTAGGTATTTTACAGTATAGCGGTCACAAAAAGACATTATCAGAATAAAAATTTGTAAAATTTTTCTCTAAGGTTTTTCATCTGGCCTTAGATAATGATCGGATAATATCAAATTCAAAAAATGCAGTTACATCTCAATTGATTATTTATTACTTTTCGGACTGTTTTTTTTAGCCCCGA
>NZ_LGSU01000499.1 GCF_002260545.1 Hydrocoleum sp. CS-953
GAATAATATTATATCATATAGAGGTAATTTTGATCTGAAAAATTCATCAAAGTTATATATAATTCCTAAAGCTTAACAACTCTTAACTTAATGTTAAATAAAACGAGCAACAATTAGGGTTAAACTAACAGGCAAGACTAAAAATAAATTCTCAAGTCCATGACTTAACTATTGCTAGCTAAACTGGTTTTGCTACGCGATATTAAAACCGTAGTACCTATGAAAATAGGCAAAAAGTTCCAACTGCTTCCATCAGCTAAGGATCTTATAGAAACCATTTGGTATCTGCGAAAGATAAGGGTTTTTGGCTTATGAGTCAGGAGTCAGGAAATGGAGAATGGAGNCTCCCCCACTCCCCTACTCTCAATCTATAATTTTAAATAGATCCCTTCAGGGGTTCTATACTGCTTGTTGAGTCTACCTTTAAGCATAAGTAATAGCTCAGTATCTAGAAGCTAACTAAGAATGCTCATTCAATAAAATTCACGTTGGTACAATTAAAACTCCCAAGTAAGTTATTTAGTCATTAATAAAGGATTTGACAACTATGCTAAACACCATAACTACCAAAGAACCGTTAAATCCAGATCAAAACGTGAATCACGGTTGTAATCTAAAGTGGAAGCTAGACGAGAAAGAAGAAGAGCAACTTTCCACTATAGAAGTGTGGAGAACTAAAATAATAAGCGAAAACTAATAAAAGCATTAGTTCAGTTTTGCTATCAAAAACGAGGAAATTTAAGTAAGTTTCAGTGTGAACAAAAAAACGATTACATTTTGCAATTTTCTATCTTAGGAAAATTGTCAAGCTTGCTGTGGATAAAACTGATCTAATGTTTATCTTTACAGAAATTTGAGAAAATATTCCTCAAGGATAATTGTTTCCTCGCAAAACTCTATAAAAATGTGGTAAGCTATCAATGTTTGGGTTTGGAGCTGATAGCACTACTCAGCCATACAGTAGCAACAAAAATAATTAGCCTATAATTGAATACTTCTTAGAAACTACTTCAAAGAAATGACAGACCCTTTGGTTTGTCTTAACCTTAGTAATAAGGTCAGGAATTACGCATGAGGTACAAAAAACTAGGATTTGAGATTGCTATCCGTTCCGGACTGCTCTGCAAACCCTGTCAGTTACTATTGCAAAGCTGTCACTTTTTCCTGACGGAATGCTGCGCATTCATGTCGGCAACAGCCGAAGTGCGTTTGCGGAGCATTCCGATAGGAAAGCTTTGCAGAATGCAAAACATGTCGCGCAGCTAAACGCTGCGCGACATGAAAAACGGAGTTGTGCGCCAGCAAAACGCCATGACAAAAATTACGTTGTACTGTGTAAGCCCTAAAGGTATTACATTAAGCTTTTACACAGACTTCCAGTGTAAAAGCAAACATCTGTTGTGTAAGAACACAGATAACACTTCTAAGCCAACAATTAACTAAATACAATTATGAGTAACGCAATATCAACTTCTACAGCAGTCATTGAAGAAGTAAACAAACCAGACTTCACATTTGACCCAAGTATTAGGCGCGATCATGCAGAAAAATATCGTACCTCAGAATGGTATGATGGTCGTGGAGAAATTAGAGCAGTAGAGGATGGTCGCTCATTCCAAATTAATGCAACATTTACCCTCCAGTCAGAAGTAAGATTAGTAAATGGAGTTTTAAACCCATCTAACCCTGCTTTAGCTGAAATCTACAAAACCCGTGGTCGGTGTATCGCAGTTGTCGATAAGACAGTAGATGAACTTTACGGAGAACAACTGGATAATTATTTTAAGCAGAATGAAATTCCTCTAGAAGTTCTTGTGTGTCGTGCTTGGGAGTCAGACAAAACTCCTGAGACAGTCCACAAAATATTAGCATTCTTGGGTAAAGATGGTTGTGATGTATCCCGTAATGAACCTGTTTTGATAATTGGAGGTGGTGTACTAAGCGATGTTGCTGGTTTAGCTTGTAGTTTGCAACACCGACGGACACCTTATGTGATGATTGGAAGTTCAATTGTTGCAGCTATTGATGCTGGACCATCCCCTCGTACCTGTACAAATGGTAATCTATTTAAGAATAGTATTGGTGCTTACCACCCTCCTGTGCTAACTATTGTAGACCGTACTTTGTTCCGCACTTTGGCAAAAGGTCATATTCGCAACGGGATGGCAGAAATTATCAAAATGGCAGTTACCGATGATCCAGTATTATTTGAATTGATGGAAAAATACGGTAAGCGTTTAGTGGATACTCATTTTGCTAATGTTGATGCAGATGAGGAATTGGAAAAAATAGCTGATGAGGTAATTTATCGTGCTTTGTATTCCTACATGAAGCATGAAGGCACAAATATGTTCGAGACCTATCAAGATAGACCTCACGCTTATGGACACACCTGGAGTCCTCGTTTTGAACCAGCGGCCAAACTGATGCACGGTCATGCTGTAGGTATTGGTATGGCTTTTGGAGCGACTTTAGCATTAGAGNGAATTGGAAAAAATAGCTGATGAGGTAATTTATCGTGCTTTGTATTCCTACATGAAGCATGAAGGCACAAATATGTTCGAGACCTATCAAGATAGACCTCACGCTTATGGACACACCTGGAGTCCTCGTTTTGAACCAGCGGCCAAACTGATGCACGGTCATGCTGTAGGTATTGGTATGGCTTTTGGAGCGACTTTAGCATTAGAGATGGGTTGGATCAAGAAAGATGACCGCGATCGCATAGTTGCATTGTGTGCTTCTATAGGTTTGTCTGTTTACCATCCTATTCTCGAAGATACAGAATTAATGCTTAAGGGCCAAAAAAATATGCGTCGTAAGCGTGGTAGTAGTGGGTTGTGGGCACCTCTACCTGCAGGTATTGGTTCTTGTGCTTTTGCTGGTGAAGTACCTCCAGACTTATTAACATCTGCTATTGAGGAACATAAGAATTATTGTGCTTCTTTCCCTGGTGAAGGAAAAGGGGAAGAAATGTATTTGAGTGACTTAGGTTTGGAGTAGAATTTAGAATTTAGAATTCAGAATTCAGAAGTTAAATTCTTACTGTAACTAAATTACAGCACTTTTTCCGAGAAACCGGGTTTAGTAGAATTCAGAATTCAGAAGTTAAATTCTTGCCGTAACTTTGCAGAGAAACCGGGTTTATATGAAATGACCTATTTCACTGATATCTGTTTCCGATAAACCCGGTTTCTTATAGAACCCCTGAAGGTATCTCCGCAAAGGTAAAGGTTTTTGCCAAAGGAGTCAGTCCTCAGTCCTCAGTAGTCAGGAGATGGAGAATAAAGAAATAGAGGAAAAAGGTAGAATTTTTTTGACTTACTTCATCATCTCCCCCACTCCCCCACTC
>NZ_LGSU01000005.1 GCF_002260545.1 Hydrocoleum sp. CS-953
CTAATACCATTTCTCTGTAACAATGCGCTTAATAATTATTACTGAAGGCTGAATTTTAGCAATAGCTGTTATCTTTTATTAAGTGCAACTTCATTGAGAAATTTATAAATAGCATAAAAGGATTTTTTTTGTTTTTTCTCCATAAATGGAGAGGTTTTATACCTTAATTTTTCGGTAATAGTGGGAAGTAATTGATAATTAAGCAGGTAAAAATTCATTACACATTTTGTTAGACTAAATTCCTTATACTGTATGCCTCACATCAAATTAGGGTAGGTAAACAATTTTGTAATGGTGCTTATGCTCAAAAATAATTATTCATTATCCATTGTTCATTATCAATTGTAAAAGAGGTAATTATCCATTATCAATTAATGAACATCCTAACAATTACTGAAATAACTTTCAAATCACTGTATTTCCCGCATCTTCTAGGCTAATAGTACCTGAGTGAGATAAAGTTCTCTATATTTTGCTGGTAGTTATACCATTTCTCAAAAACTTTTCTACAGTTTGTTGAGTAGGGGAGTAGGGG
>NZ_LGSU01000050.1 GCF_002260545.1 Hydrocoleum sp. CS-953
ATTCATTCAATAATTCACGCCTTGAAGCCTCCCATTATAATTAATAATTTACACCCCATAAATAAGCATGAGATAGTCTTTTCTAAATTATGAATCTTCCAGTTTAGATAATTATTAATTGTTAATTTTTAATTGCTGAATAGACAAATAACCGCCATAACATATAATATGAATTACCCTTTTTAAATTAAAATAGCAATCCTCTAATCGGTTGCAATATTTTAGTTGCACTTAGGAGTCAGGAGTCAGAAGTCATAATTTTCTATATTTTCAGCTCTTTTTAACTATTATTAAAAATGTCACGATCAATTTAGGATTGCTATAGCTTTTTGATATAATACCAATTCGATCAATTTTGCTACAAATTTTTGTCAGTTAGAAGTCAGGTAGATTAGCTGTCATATTTTCTATTTCACACTCATCATTCCTAAGCAATTAGGACTGATAAATTTTAACACTCATTTTTTATCTTTTTTTTCTCTTGATTGACAGCATTAAGTATTTAAGTCTTCATTTATCACCAATTTCAGACTTAATTTTTCATCTGACATACATCAAAAATTAAGTTATTTAATCTCTCAATTTCTCTGTAACATTATTTTAATAATGGCATAACTTCAACATTGAACTTAGGAAAATATCCAAAAGTGCGACTCAATTTCTCTCCGCTTCTTAACATCTTATGGATGATGGAAAAATTGCTCTTGAAATTCATCAATTTAGCGGAGAGATTTTGTCGCTTTCGGAAAGAAAAATAATTAAATTCTGCTCCCTGATGTCTTCTAAATTTTCAAAACTGAAAATTCAAGGTTGCTATATTTACTATTACTAGAAATCATCAATTTTCTTGAACTTGAACTCTATCTAGAAAAAGTCCGATATTGCCACTTGTTAAGAATATGATGTTGTGCAATCATTGCTGGAGTTTGTAACTCAGAAATTTGTTTTTGAGAAGCCTCTATTTTCTCAGATTGGTTATGATATTTTTGTTGTAATTGAGTCAGTTTATTTTGATAATCTGCGATTATTTCTTTCTGAAGTTCTGACTCTTTTTCTAAGGCTTGATAAGTTTCCTGTGGTATCATTGCAGCAACTATGGATTCCATATTTTTCAACTTATTGAGTTGCTCTTGTAATTGGTGCTGCAAAGCTTCATAATTTTCTTTTGACACCATTAAATCTGCTTGTGATTGGAAACTTTCCAATTCAGCCTTTTGCTCTTCTGAGTGTTTTTGTAAAGTTTCATAACTTTCTATTGACACCATTGTAGCAACTTGCTCTTCTAGCTCTTGCAACTTATCTTGTTGTTTTTCTGACTGACGTTGCAAAGCATCATAACTTTCCTGCAATACCATAGAAGCTAGTTGTACTTCTAGTTGTTGAAGTTGAGTTTGTTGCTCTTGTGACTGGTGCTGCAAAGAATCGTGAATTTCTTTGGANAGCTAGTTGTACTTCTAGTTGTTGAAGTTGAGTTTGTTGCTCTTGTGACTGGTGCTGCAAAGAATCGTGAATTTCTTTGGACACCATCGAAGCGACTTGCTCTTCTAACTTTTCTAGTTGTACCTTTTGCTCTTGAGACTCTTGCTCCAAAGTTTTGTATACTTCCTGGGAAACCATGGAAGCTACTTGTGCTTCTAGTTGCTGGAGTTGAG
>NZ_LGSU01000500.1 GCF_002260545.1 Hydrocoleum sp. CS-953
GTCTATTAAGTAAAATTATTCTTATATTAAATACAAAAAATTCTGCAAATATACGAATCTCTCCATCTCCCCATCTCCCCATCTCCTTATCTCCCTATCAATCTTGAGTAACAAACATTAACGTATTTCATATTATTATGTTGTAGTCCTATTCACAACTAAAATATTACGATTCCGATCACCTATATGTTCATAAATAAACTTATCAACACTTTGATAAGCTAAGTGAATTCCATAACCACCAAGGGGACGCTCTTCCATTCTTTTTTTTAAGTCTTCTTCTGTAAGTGCTTCTTTCGTAGTAGGATCATAAGGTTTTGCCGTATCTTCAATATAAACGGTTAAACTTGTTTCATCTATTTTAGCTTCTACAGATATACTTCCTTCTAATCCATTCTCATTATAACCATGAGTAATAATATTTGTTGCTATTTCATCTACTGCTAAACATAATTTATATGATACTTTTTTTTCTAAACCCGCTTCTGTTGCTGCTGACTTAACATATTGACGAATTCGTCCTAAGTTCTCTAGTTTTCCTAGTAATATTAATGCTTCCATAAATCCTCCTTTCTTTGTTTTTTTTTAATAAAAAATCAAGTAAATTATTGCACAAAAATAACCAATTTTTTACCGGAAAATTGTGGGTATGCGCCTCCCCTTTTAAGGGAATGAAAAAAATATTTAACTCGGTATTTCAAGCCTCCGAGTTTAGTCTGAGGTTCACTGATAACTGTTAGCGCAGCTCCTCCGCAGGAGGCTAACTGAAATGACCCCCTACTCCCTACTCCCTACTCCCTACTCCCTACTCCCTACTCCCTACTCCCTACTCCCTCTTTTCTAATAGTTTTAGTTAATTTCTCCGCACCGCTAACATTGTAATATCATCAAATTGTGCTGCATCTTCCATATAATCAAACAACTTATTTTTAATGCGCCCTATCAATTCTGATGCAGAATTAGCCGGCTTTTCCACCATTTCTTTTAGTCTTTTATCTGTAAATAATTTTCCCTCCGGGCATTTTGCTTCAGTCACGCCATCGGTATAACCTATTAGTATTTCTCCAGGCTCTAACTGAACTTCTTTAATTTCAAACTTCATATTTGGCATCATTCCTACCGCAGGTCCAGTAGAATTTAGGGTCTGTTTTATGCCATCTTGATTAATAATAAACAGAGGTTCATGTCCTCCATTAACGTAACTAAGTAAACCCGTTTTTGGATCTAGCACCCCAAAAAATAATGTAGCAAACATACTCATTTGCCAATGGTTTTGCGCAACATAGTCATTAGTAAGGCGAACAGCTTGAAGAGCTTTCTCGTGAGCTAAATTAATTGAAGTTGTAGTTGCTTGTAATTTATCTTCCTCAGAAGAAAAGATGCGAATTAAGCTGCGGAATAAAGCCATAAATAATGCTGCACCCACTCCCTTATCACAAACATCCGCTATTACTAACCCTATTTGATCGTTGCCAAGAGTAAAAGCATCGTAAAAATCTCCCGCTACTTGTTTAGCAGGATGAAAACAAGCAACTATTTCCCAATCATCCAACTTAGGAATATCATAAGGGAGAAAATCTATCTGAATTTGTCTACCCTTTTCTAACTCATGGTCAAGAGCTTTAGAATAAGTATCTAGTTGTCCATACAGTCTAGCATTTTCGAGAACTAACCCTATTTGTTCAGCAGTAGCTTCCATTGACTCTGCCATTCTGTCGGTAAAATGATTAGGTTGAGAGTGCAATAAAGTAATAATACCAAGCAAATTTTGATTATTGATAATTGGAACACCTAATGCTGAACGAACTATGTAAGGTTGATTAGGTAAAGTTAACCAGCGATCGTCCTCTTCTGTATCCGTAATTAATCCTATCTCACGGTTGCGACTTACCCAACCTGCTAACCCTTTATCTAAAACACTACCTATTAGTTTAGTCCGTTGTTCGGGACTTACTTCAGTGCGAGTGAGAATAGCATCTACAATTTTCTTAGATGCAGGATCTAGTAAAAATAAACTTCCTTTTTCTGTGGCAGTGACATCAGCACAAACATCTAAGGTTTTTTGTAAAGCAGCTTTAATAATTCCTCCTGGCCTAGAGGAGCATCCTGTTGTTACTTCTATCAATACTTTTTGAGCTAGTCGGTAAGCTGCAATTTCATCTTGGACTTTAGCCATTTCCTGTCGCAGAGACTTTATTTCTTCTCTCAGATTTTCTTCTGTTGTTCCCATTGCTGATAATATTGATAATGGATGATTAATAATGGATAATTCTGGTTTGCTGATTAAATATAAAAGTATTGACGGATAAAGGTTTTAGCAATTTCAGGTCTTGAAAAAGTACCAGCTTTTCGGTTGATAGAGCTAAAAAAGTTAGCATTTTGGGGTAACTATGGCAGAAAAATTAAGGGACTATTCTTCTGACTACCTACCTATAACTCCCATTTCTCCTGTACGGGTAATTGGCGTTTTGCATTCTGCAAAGCTATCCTAGGTCATACTCCACAAACGCTTTATATGTCCCGCAGCGTTTAGCGTTCGGCACAACTTTTCGTTCCGGAATGCTCCGCAAACGTTAACGCTTAGTGACATGAAAAACGCCCCTTGTGCGCTAGCTAAACGGCTGTCGCCGACATGAATGCGCAGTATTCTGTAGGAAATCTACCCCTACAACTCTTCCCCCTCACTAAAAGACTTATTCAGCAAACCCTAATTAATCTCCAGAGGTTTAAAGCCTCTTTACCAATGGATAATGGACAGTTGATAATTAGAGATAGTCTTCATTATCCATTATCCATTATCCATTAATTAAGCTTCTATCTTAGCTGCATCATATTCATCCAGCAAATAAACACTCTGATCGAAGCCAGTTTTCTTGATAGTATCCAGCACCATTTCTTGAACACTTACCATATAAATATCAACACCTGTTCCCATTTTTTGTTTAGCAAAAATCAATACCCGTAGACCTGCACTTGCCATAAATTCTAGGTCTTGCATCATCAAAACAAGTCTTTTCGGACTTGTCGCTGCTGCTTCCTCTACTTTTGTTTTAAAATCAGGAGCTGTACCTCCATCTAGCTCTCCAGATAATGTTATTTTAGCAATATTATCTTTGATTGTTTCTAGGGTTGCTGTAAAAGCCATAATTTTTCCTTTGTTGTTGATTTTTTGTGATTTTTAGGACTTACGCAGAAACTGGATTGATCTACGAAATTTCGTGATTTAAACAATAATAATCAGGGTAATAAACCCGGTTTCTTTAGCAATTTCACGAAAAAAGGGTGGGAGAGCAGAAAGTTAGCATTAAAGGCAGACAAGGGCCAAAAAATTACTCCCCCACTCCCCCACTCCC
>NZ_LGSU01000501.1 GCF_002260545.1 Hydrocoleum sp. CS-953
ATCTTGTTTTAAGGCTCGTTCAATATTTAGCATTCTTCTGGCCAATTTCTGCTTGAACCATTTTACCTTATTTCCCAACAACTCTATTACAGCTAATAACCTTTTTGTTACCAATGGTGCTCAAATATCTGCTAGTACCTTTGGCAATGGGGATGCAGGGAAAGTTAATATTACAGTCGAGGATACTGTAATATTTGATGGAGTATCTTCAGATGGCTTTGCCAGTGGGGCAATTAGTGGTGTTGGAGAAGGAGCAGCAGGGAATGCGGGTGGTGTGACTATTACCACTGGTTCTTTGGAAGTTACTAATGGCGCTCAAATATCTGTCATTAACCTAGGTGACGGCGATGTAGGGGGGGTCGATATTATAGCAAATAATGTAGTCTTTGATGGAGGATCTGCAAATGGTGTCAGTGGAGTATTTAGCAGAGTGGGAGCGGGAGCAGAAGGAAATGCGGGAGGTGTGAATATTACCAGTAGTTCTCTAGAAGTTACTAATGGCGCTCAAATATCTTCCACTACCCTTGGTCAAGGGAATGTAGAGAGAGTAGAAATTATAGCTGAGAATAATGTAGTATTTGCCGGGGTATCTCCAGACGGCTTCTCTAGTGCAGCAATTAGCAGAGTGGAATCAGGAGCAGAAGGGGATGCAGGAGGTGTGAATATTACCACCAATTCTCTGGAAGTTACTAATGGTGCTCAAATATCTTCCACTACCCTTGGTCAAGGAAATGCTGGCAATATCTATATTGAAACCGAATCTCAACTAACAATCAATGAAAACAGTCAAATATCATCCTTTACAGAAAGTACAGCAGATGGAGGAAATATCATCATCACTTCTCCAGAAACCATTAACTTGCAAGGTAACGGAGAAATTACAGTTGGCAGCAGTGGAGCAGGCAACCCAGGCAATATTATAACAACACTGGAACCAACTCCAACACCGGAACCAGCACCAACACCNGAACCAACACCAACACCGGAACCAACACCAACACCAACACCACCACCAGCACCAACACCAACACCAACTCCAGTACCAACACCAACACCACCACCAGCACCAACACCACCACCAGCACCAACTCCAACACCGGAGCCAACACCAACACCAGCAGCAACTCCAACACCGGAGCCAACTTCCCCCATCCCTCCTGATTTAATTCCAAAAAGTATTACCCCTAGTAATAACAACCAAACTGCCAACACCCCTACCGCTAAAGACCAAACACAAAGATCAATAAATATTACAACTGATACGCAAAAAATATTAACAACAATTGATAACGTTAATACTAATACCCTAACAGTAGCCACAAATTCAGACCAAGTAGAAACAAGAATTTTAGAAGAAAACCGGACTAACGAATATTCTAATTACCTTAAACTTGAAGAAGAAGATTTGATCCCACAATTACTCAATAAAAAAAGCGTCCGAGAAATATTAAAGGATATGGCAAATCAAACCGGAACAGAATCTGCAGTTATTTATGTTCACGCTTACCCAGAACAATTACAATTAATATTATACACTAAAAACCGTGAGCCAATTATTAAAACCATTCCCCAAGCCAAGCGAAAACAACTTATGAAAGTTGTGTTAAGACTCCGCGCACACATTACAAATCCTGCCCGTCGTTATACTAATAGCTATCTGCCACCAGCACAACAATTATATGATTGGCTCATTGCACCTATATCAGAAGAATTAGAAGCAGCAAACATCAATACCATTCTATTTAGTATGGATGAAGGTTTACGGACTTTACCCATAGCAGCATTACACGACGGCAAACAATTCCTGATCGAAAAATACAGCCTCAGCTTAATTCCCACTATCAGTTTAATGGATACTCGATACCGCAAACTTGAAAATACTCAGGTATNATGATTGGCTCATTGCACCTATATCAGAAGAATTAGAAGCAGCAAACATCAATACCATTCTATTTAGTATGGATGAAGGTTTACGGACTTTACCCATAGCAGCATTACACGACGGCAAACAATTCCTGATCGAAAAATACAGCCTCAGCTTAATTCCCACTATCAGTTTAATGGATACTCGATACCGCAAACTTGAAAATACTCAGGTATTAGCAATGGGAGCGAGTGAATTTCTAGCTCAAAATTCTTTGCCAGCAGTGCCTGTGGAGTTAGAAACTATTTCCCAAAAATTGTGGCAAGGCAGTCAATTCATCAATCAAGAATTTACCCGCAATAATTTGTTAACTCAACGGCAAAATTATCCCTATCCTATTATTCATCTAGCTACTCATGCAGAATTTTCACCTGGTTTAGCCAGTAACTCCTACATTCAGTTATGGGGTGATGAAAAAATCACCTTAGACCAAATTAGGGAGTTAGGTTGGAGTCAACCTGCGGTTGAGTTGTTGGTATTGTCAGCTTGTCGTACTGCTGTAGGAGACAGAAATGCTGAATTAGGGTTTGCAGGGTTAGCGATAGCAGCAGGAGTGAAGTCAGCTTTAGCTAGTATTTGGTATGTGAGTGATGAAGGTACATTGGGGTTAATGACAGAGTTTTATACCCACCTGAATAATGTGAAAATTAAAGCAGAGGCGCTAAGACTGGCACAGTTAGCAATGTTGCGAGGAGAGGTGGGTATTATAGAAGGGAAGTTAAGGAGAAGTGGAGCGGATAGGATACTGGTGTTACCGCCGACATTAGGAAAGTTTGGGAGTCAAAATTTTTCCCACCCCTATTATTGGGCGGGGTTTACTATGGTTGGTAGTCCTTGGTAATTAATAATGGATAATGGATAATTGATAATTGATAGTGAATAACGGATAATTAGAGCATTAGTGGTAATTAATAATGGATAATGGATAATTGATAATTGATAGTGAATAACGGATAATTAGAGCATTAGTTAGAGAGTTAGATATAGCAATCCCAAATAGGTTGTGATAAGTTTTATAATAGCCAATTTCAACTGAAAGCTTTGAAAATTCTGACTCCTGACTCCTGAGGACTGACTCCTAACTACTACCAAAATATTACAACTAAAATAGGATTGCTATAGAATCTCATGGGGCTAACTACGATAGGAAGCAATCTCAAATCCTAGTTTTTCCTACCTCATGTGTAAGTCCTGAATTACTAAGGGCATTGTTACAAAGAAATGATATAACATTATGTTTTGATAAATTTTTCCATCAAAAACTTATATAGGACTTTGTGTGACTCCTGTTTATAGAACGCATTTGGTATCTCTAGAAAATAGGTCGGAGGGATAATAAATTGATAAAAAATGGGTAATAATTGATTTGATGATTGGATGAGTGGGAGATATCTAATACACCCCATCTCCCCATCTCCCTACCTCCCCATCTC
>NZ_LGSU01000502.1 GCF_002260545.1 Hydrocoleum sp. CS-953
AATTTTATAGATCCATTTAGGGGTTCTATAAGCACAAGCGTCAACCACAGACTGTTTAAGTTTAGGCGTTGCTAATTCTAGGCGCTTCAAACTATCACCTACCTGATCTAGGGTATAATTAACAGGTTCTTTAGGTAGAGTTTGGCTAGTGCCTCCTGGTAGTCTAAATAGTCCAGAGCGAAAAGCGTAGGCAATTAAATCAGGGGAGTTGTGCCCAACTTGGGCGAGAGCAGACAGCAGA
Source organism: Hydrocoleum sp. CS-953 (assembly GCF_002260545.1). GTDB lineage: Bacteria > Cyanobacteriota > Cyanobacteriia > Cyanobacteriales > Microcoleaceae > Trichodesmium. The sequence goes on from NZ_LGSU01000502.1 coordinate 242, forward strand.
ATAATACAGTCCGGTCGTAATATTCTTTTTTCAAAATGGTATAATATCAAGTCTCATTAACTTAGCCATAATAAAAATGTTCTTCTCTTTTAACAGAGTATCTTTTTGTGGGTTATGACGCCAACAAATTCTCACCCTACTCCCTACTCCCTGTTTTTCAATTTTTGTCTTAAGATTTCAATGACTTAAAGACTGCTTTAAACTCCTCGAAACTGATTAGGTTGTCACCACTTGTGTCTGCAGCTTTCAACATCTTCTCAATTTGCTCGTCATTAATATAGGTATCGATAGTACGAATATAAGTTTGTAACTCATCTAAACTTATATATCCCGATCCATCTGTATCAATATATTGGAAAACTCTGCGAAGTTCCTTTTCTTCTTGAGCAATCATTTGTTCTAGGTAACCAATACGTTCAGCGATCGTCTTCCACAACTGATAGGGGTCAGTGTGTTTAAGAGCATCTGCTTCGTCATCTTTAGTAATGCCATATTCTTGGCGAAGTTCTTGAACTAAGTTGCGAGCTTTTGGGGATAAATTCTTCAAAAGGTCTTCTAACACTTCATTGGATGTTTTCTCAGAGAATGCTTTCATCAAATCAGAAACCCAGTTTCTATCTGGGTGAGTTTTCCGAGCATTTAAGATAGTTTCCAGGAGCATTTCTCGATAGCTATCTAACCGCAAAGTGTTTTCTACATTCCACTGTTTACGAGGATCGAACAGCTCAGGATATTCCTGAGCTAGTTCCGTTAAGATGGCATCGTGCTGTTTATCAGAAATATCCAGTTCTTCCCGCATTTGCTTGAAGTTTTCCAGACTATTAGCAGGCTTTACATAACCCTCATAAATGGCATCTCGCAACATTGCTTTGTAAGTTTGCAGACGTTTTTCTTGGGAGAAATCAGGCAAAACTTTAGCAAGAACATAAACTTCATCTGTACTAAGATCCTCAATAGACTGCCCATCCAAAAATTTCGTGGTATCCAAATTCAGCTTTTTGAGCTGCTTTCGCAATCGATTTGCAATACTTTCCCGTTGATAACGACTGGGAGTGCGCTGCCAAGTTCTATAAAGCCACAAACTACTAAATACTGCCATTAAAACTGTAAAAAGAGCGGGTAAGGGTGATGGCAACAACTGGATAAAATTGTGCCCTCCAAAAATAAAGAAGAAGTTGAAAATGAAAAACGTACACAACGTAAACATTCGATGTCGAATGATTAAGGGGTCAGTCTGTTGGTGATGGCGATGTTGATAGGCTTTGTAAATGTCTTCCAAAGCACTACCAATACCTATAGCGCCAAAGGTAAATAGAGCCAGAGTTATGGGTACTGCTAGAATTTTAGGAATGTCTACAGCTTGATCTAAAAAATAAAACCCAGGTTTGAGCTGGGTTTTATTTTTTAGATCAAGCTGTAGACNTGCCCTCCAAAAATAAAGAAGAAGTTGAAAATGAAAAACGTACACAACGTAAACATTCGATGTCGAATGATTAAGGGGTCAGTCTGTTGGTGATGGCGATGTTGATAGGCTTTGTAAATGTCTTCCAAAGCACTACCAATACCTATAGCGCCAAAGGTAAATAGAGCCAGAGTTATGGGTACTGCTAGAATTTTAGGAATGTCTACAGCTTGATCTAAAAAATAAAACCCAGGTTTGAGCAGATTAGCCAATTGGTTTTCTTCATGAACCCAAGCTCCTGAGAAATAATAATCCCAGTTCCCGGCATAAAGATAGTAATAGAAAAAATACCCAATTGTAATGCCAACATAGCCGTAGTAGAGCATTTGCTCCTGTGGGTTGCTTATCCCATCCCAATAGGACTTTTCAGCATCTATATCAATACAAGGGCTTTGACAGGCAACACAAGCACTCAATTCTTTACCTTCTTGACTTACAGTGCGACACATCGACTGAGTAATGAGTTTGCGATCGCCTTTGTGAGCAGTGCTGTTGAGCAATGCTCTTGGTTGTGAGTAAATCTTTTGTACAGGAGCCATCGGACAAATATACTGACACCAACTCTTACCTCCATACAGGTAACCGACTGTTATTGCTGCAATAATTGTGAATATTAAAAACGAACCTAAAGCCAAACGATTAGAGTTGACAAAAAGAATGCGGTTACAGAGTCCTAGAAAAAAAAGGCTAAATTGTAGGGAAAGATAATTCCGACCTAGCCATGAATTTTTGGGAACTTTGACCAATTCCTTGCGCACTTTCCACGTTGTAGGATTGACGCGATCGCGTTTACGTTCCCATCCCAAGGCACGAGGAATTTGTGAAAGAAAGGATAGGGGACAGATCCGTCGCCAAAATTCGTGTCCTAACACAAACAAAATGAAAACGCCAGAAGGCACGATCATGCCCCAAAAAATAGAAGCTCCCATCGGATAGGGTATCTCTTCGAGACATTTTCCTTGTACCAAGACACAGTTTTCTATATTAAGTCTGAAGGGACTTACTGAATTGGAAGGTTCTGTTAGCTTACTGGATATTGGATCGTAAAATAGTGAGATAATTAGGAGACACCAACCCAAGGTAAGTGCCCATCGTAGTCGATGTATTTTGATTTCAGAAATATTACCTAGCATTACTCAATTTTTTTTCTCAAGATATTTTATTTTTCTTGGTACTACTAAACTGACATGAACGTTGTATCCAAATTAACCTAAGAGCAATGTTTAATTGGTTGGAATTTAGTATCGATTTAGTTAATTAAAAAAATTTCAGTAATATCATGTCCGGATAATCCGCGACCAAAAAGTGGTAGTCCTGCATAGTAATGGTGAAGGTATATATGTTTTGGGCGTTGGTGAATCAAGCTATGAAATCTAAGGTATGCATTACCCAAGAAACCGGGTTTTTTGGGGATAGATATTAGTACGATCAGGCATTTATACAAACCCGGTTTCTACACTTTCATAGCTAAAATCACCAGTCCCATGTTTTGTAATTTCTTCCCACACTTCCCACACCTCCTACACTATCTCTAACATTATCGAATTATTAATTATTATTTAATTATTATTAATAGAGTTGTTGGGAAATAACTTAGATTACAAAAAAAATAAAATGAAAACAGATATATTTAGTTAGTGATTTTATTATTTATGCT
>NZ_LGSU01000503.1 GCF_002260545.1 Hydrocoleum sp. CS-953
GGGAAGTTGACCGGAACGAATAGTAAGGGCGATAAAAAGACTTTTCAGGGGATATGCCCCTTTGGCAAATTAAAGATATGTGTACGACCTACGACCTAAATAAAGTATTGCAGCCATTTATTCTGACTTCTGATTCCTGTTTCCTGAGTGCTTCATAAAAAGACTTTTCGAACTTTACCTAATTGATAAGCACCACGACTATCTAAATATTGATATTGCCACGGTTCTAATCCTGCATGAATAAACTTTTTTGGATAACCAATTATCACAACATTACCAGAAGAATCTTTTTGCACAATTTCCTCTAGATATTCTCTAGCATTTGTAGCGCGTCGGAAAAATTCTACTTGTTGCCTAGTGTAAAAAACTAAACTAGGTTTTTCAAAGGCAATCATAATTATTTCTTCTCCTGGTTGTCTAACTTCAACAATAGTTTCAGCTAATTGCCGTAAGGGTAATTGACGTTCTTGATCTACTAAAAACATCATCGGATTAATAGTAAAAATTAAACAAGCTACTAATCCAATAAAATTAGCACTCCAAATCCAAGAAGTTTGTTTTTTTCTCCAAAGAATTCCAATAGCTATTGCTGTAGCAATAAAAATTAATCCGCCACGAATTAATAAACCAGATTTTCTAATTATCTCTGGGAAATATGGCATTGCTGGGTCTCTATCTAGCCAGTTAAAACTGTAGATAATTCCTAGAGCTAAAATTAGCAAAAAAATTATATTGGCAATAACTGAGAAAGATAAAAATTGCAGTTTTGATTCAGCAGTATTTCTCTCTGATTTGGGAACAGGTTCAACAGAATTATCAAAATAATTAGGTCTAAAACCCTGCCTTTTAAAGGGAAATGTTTTTGGATAATTGCTCAAATCCTCATTACAAAAATCACTTCTGACGTCCACTCCTGGGAGGGGTGAGGGGTGGGTTGACTTCTCACTTCTGACTTCGTTAACCGTGGGGTTGATAGATGATTGAGTAGAATTATTTTCAGATTTATTAGTCTGACTAGATAGAGAATCTCCATTAATAATAATATCACTCCAAAACAGTCCTACTAATATTGCTGCTGCGGGCATTAATGGTAAGACATAACTAGGTAGTTTAGTGGCAGAAATGGAGAAGAAAATAAAGATACAAATAAACCAGAAAAAGGCAAATAAACCTAACTGTTCAGTTCTAGGTTGACTACGCCAATAACTGCGTTGCCAAAACTTAGTTTTAGCGATCGCTACTGGTAGATAAATAGACCAAGGGGCAAAACCAATTAATACGACTAAAAAGTAAAAGTACCAGGGCGCTTGATGGTGATTAACAACTCTGGTAAAACGTTCAAAATTGTGATAACCAAAAAAACTATCAATATATTCTTTCCCATTTACTAAAGTAACTAGAAAATACCAAGGGAATGTAATAGTAAAAAAAATTAAAATGCCACGCCGAATATTTATTTCTTGCCAGATTTGAAAAAAATTACCTACATATAATAGAAAGGAACCAATAATCATTCCCGGTAAAACAATTCCAATCGGACCTTTGGCGAGAACTGCTAAAGATATTAGTAGATAAAAAGCTAAATACCACTTGTTAAATAGGGGAAGTTTTGTAGTTTGTGATGATTGATTTTCATTTGACGCAGATGAAANGCCGAATATTTATTTCTTGCCAGATTTGAAAAAAATTACCTACATATAATAGAAAGGAACCAATAATCATTCCCGGTAAAACAATTCCAATCGGACCTTTGGCGAGAACTGCTAAAGATATTAGTAGATAAAAAGCTAAATACCACTTGTTAAATAGGGGAAGTTTTGTAGTTTGTGATGATTGATTTTCATTTGACGCAGATGAAACTTTTTGTCCGGTCGTTTTACTGTTTTTTTGCTGAGGAATATGACTATTTTCTGTTTTTGAAGAATATCCCATAAAAAAGGCAAATAGTGCCGAACCCATACAGCCAGTTAATAACATATCAGAAACTCCAATGCGTCCCCAAGCAATAGTTTCTGGATTTAAAGCTATCATCGCAGCACCAATCCATGCTATTAATAATCTCACCATTAAAAACTTATTTTTAGGGGTATATATTTCAGAATTCAGGTAATAATAACCATATCTGTAGAGTATGTAAAAACCAAAACACATTAAAGCAGTTGCAGATATTGCTGAAGGCAGGCGGACAGACCATTCATTAATACCAAAAAGATGATAAGCTATCGCCATTAACCAATAAATTAAAGGTGGTTTATCAAAGCGAGTTTCTCCATTAAAATAAGGTGTAATCCAATCTCCAGTTTCTACCATCTGACGAGCAGCTTCGGCAAAAAGTGGCTCTGTTTCATCAATTAAACCAATATTACCAAGGTTACAAAAGAAAGATAACCAAGCAAGTAGCAATAGCCATAAAATAGAAAGTGCTAATGTTAAAATTTGACTTTTTGGTTGCACTCTAAACAAATTGATAATTTCTAATTTTTGTATTAGTTTCATTCAGATAAGTTATCCCTGTAATTATTAAAGTTTAAACCCTAATTTAGCTGGAAATTAGCAGCTAATTAATTGATAATGGATAATAAATAATTGAATTAATAGATAAGAGACTGTTTTTCAAATAATTATTAAGAGAGCACGCGAAGTGACTAAAATATAAAAGCGGTAATGCTTCAAGGGATTGAAAGAAGGTAGATAGAGAAGTATTCAGTACATATATTNTGACTAAAATATAAAAGCGGTAATGCTTCAAGGGATTGAAAGAAGGTAGATAGAGAAGTATTCAGTACATATATTTCTAGATTTAATAGCGGCAATATTTGCCCTTGTATTTCTTCGGACCTATTCCCAGTTAAGTGTTCCCTATCTCCTTTTTATATTTCCTGATACATTCAATCTCTAATAATTGATTAATGAAAACCTATACCATAAGTTAAATGCTTATTCAAGCACACAAAAGCAATTCTTATATTCTTTGATTATCAATTATCCATTATACTGAGTAGCTATTAAATTGCTAAAAATTACCCGAAATATATCAATAATAATTTCTTCAGTTAAGACAAGACTTAGTAATTATAATCTAGCTGATAACGTAGTTCCTCATTTTTTTATGGTCTTAAAATTAATTGCCATTCTAATGTTTCTGTATTCCAAAAAGGAAAGGTTGTTTCTCCCACAACATAAGGCCCCCAATATAAACGAGAGCCATCTTGAGCAAAGACAACTAAAATATCTCCTGGTTTCAAGGTTAATTTTGCTTCTGGTAAAGAGAGTATTAACCGTTCCAATAAATCTGGACATATCTACCAATAAGTAGTCATATCTAGACAAATTCATTCTTAGTCCATAATTTCAGAACTAAAGG
>NZ_LGSU01000504.1 GCF_002260545.1 Hydrocoleum sp. CS-953
GAAGGAAGAAAAAATATCAATTGTTTGTTATCTGATGCTATGAAAACTTATAGTTTCTACCTCATAAAACATGAGAAATTCTGTAATTTTGAGAATACTCAAGAGAGTGAATATATTATTCAACAATCAACAATTAATAATTAATCAAATAATTCAGCTTTATTAGCCATGAATGTAAATTTACCGAAATAATTAATAATTAAACAATTAAATAATTAAATAATTAAATAATTAGATAATTCACGCCTTGAAGCCTCTCCTTTCAAGGGAAAAAAAATAAATATTTTCCTTATTTGTCAATCCTCTCCCTTTTAGGGAGAGGTAATTATCAATTATCCATTAATGAACCCATCGATTCAAGCCTTAATATATAGTCATTTCAAATAAGGATGAAACACTTTTTTGCCTGAAATATTTTCAAGGAAAGAAACACTTGTCTCAGTCTTATTCAGAATGACTATATTATTTATAAACAGTCTAGAAAATATCCTCAAACATGAAAACTTAATACTTTATTTTTAGCCAAAATAAACCTCAAACCTAACCCCTAACACTTAATACCAATTCCCAGAAATAATTCTATACTTCCTCAATAATTCAGTTATTAAGTAATAACTAAATTTCAGGAATGTTTTTAACGATTATCGGCTAAAACCGAAGATATTTTATTTTGAATTCCCTACTCCCTACTCCCTATTCCCTATTCCCTGTTTTCTAATATCCATCAGTTCCGATAGTAGTATGATCGTATTCTGCCATTGATAAATCAACTTCTCTAGCTCGAAACAAATTACACCATCCCAATTTGGCATTCTCTAACTTGGCTTTTTCTAGGTTAGCTCCTCTCAAATCTCCATGCCTTAAATCTGTATCTCTTAAATTTGCATTATATAAGTTTGCTCCTTGCAAATTAACTCTACTCAAATTTGCACCACGAAGATTAGCATAACGCAAATTAGCTCGCGATAGATTTGCCTGTTGAATATTACTATCAGATAAATTAGCTTTATAAAGTTTAATATCTCCCATTTCTACTTCTTCCAAATTACATCCTTGGAGGTTAGCTTGATTCAAATTTGCATAGGGTAGATAAGCTTTTTTTAAATTACAACTTTCTAAATTAATTCCTTCTAAATCAGCTTCAAACAATTCTATATTACTTAAATCAATGGCACAAAATTCTCTTTGACCTTCAGCATATCTCCATAGTAATTCCTCTGCACTCATCTTCTGCATCTTAATATTTTTACCGAAAAATTAAGGTATAAAGCCTCTCCATTCATGGAGAAAAAAGAAAAAAAATCTTTGTAGCCAATCCTCTTCTTTATAAGAAGAGGTAATTATTAATTATTAATTATTGAAGGCTACTTTTTAGCAGTTGATAATCATCATTTATTAAATAAATAATGGGTTTTTATACTTATTATACTTATCAGGGTTTATACTAAGATGGCCTTATAAAAATTACTGAGATCCTAATCCTTTTTTAAGATTTGTAAAATTTCCATTCATATAGCGCTACGCGCGAGGGAATAGGGAATAGCGGTGCTACCCCGCGTCGGCGTAAGACGCAAACGCCAGTTCCTTCAAGTTGGGAGACCCGCCCAAGGGACTGGCTTGGGAACCCGCACCAAGAGAGGGAATAGGGAATAGTAAACTGTCAAAGGGTTTTTCGTATAGGGAAAAGCTCCGCTAACAGGATTTAGAAATGTTCTAACCTTAATGAGTAGCGCTATAAATGTCAAAATCATAACTATCGAATAATTAGAATCATTGCCAAATAAACCCTAATAATAAAGATGCCAGAAATTAGACAATCTATTGCTCAACATTACCATGAGCGGACAAAATATGACCCAGAAACGATTGGGAGTAAAAATCACCAGCTAGACTGGGAAAATCAACCAATACCATTCAAAGAGTATAAAGTCGGGACAACTATTGACCTAAAACCTTATCTGCAAGAAAAAATTAATCTAGGAAAAGATTCTCAAGAAGGAGAAAACCTATCCAACTTACTTGTATGTAGCTATGGCTTAACTGGTAAGATAACAACAATTATGGGAACTCATTACTTAAGAGCAGCTCCTTCTGCTGGAGGGTTGTATCCAGCAGAGGTTTATTTAATTTCCCGTGGCACAACTCTATTGCCCCCAGGATTATACAATTATCAGGCCAAAACTCATTCATTACTGAGATTTTGGGACAATAGAACATGGCCAGAATTGCAGGATGCTTGTTTTTGGCATCCAGCTCTAGAAAATACAAAATTAGCGATCGCCATTACTGCTATATTCTACCGTTCTGCTTGGCGTTATGAAGACCGCGCCTATAGACGAATATTTTTAGATACAGGTCACTTACTAGGTAACATTGAACTAGCTTCTGCTTTTAGTAATTATCGGCCACATCTGATTGGTGGGTTTAATGATGAAGCAATAAATCAAATGCTTTATTTAGATACAACTGAAGAACAGGCGATCGCCATTATTGCCCTAGCAGACTTACTAGATATTGAACAAAATCTTCCTCTATGGCAAACTGCTCTACCTTCTGGCACTCAAACAGATTATCCAATGGTTCCAGATGGTGAACTGCTAAAATATTTACATGAAGCGACTCACATTAACTCAAATTCTCCAAAAGTACCTGCTTGGAAAACACAAGAAACTCCAGAATATTCAGAAGATAAATATAACTTTCCATTTTGTACGAAAGTTTCCACTGTCACTCCGTCTATTGTATGGGGTAAAGACTTAGAAGGTCTGAGAAAGACAATTCTCAAACGACGTTCCACTCGCGCCTATACTGGAGAAGCTATTGCTTTGAAAGAATTATTGGCTGTTTTAGATTTTACCTATCAACCCCACCATTACTTTAATCAAGAATTAGATCGTAATCCTGATTATTTTGACCTAAGTTTGATAGAGACCTTTATTGCAGTTTCTGGAGTAGATGGTTTAGAAGAGGGTTGTTATTATTATGCTCCAATGGCTCAAGAGTTCCGACAAATTAGGTTTAAAAATTTCCAAGAAGAGTTACATTATTTGTGCTTAGGTCAAGACTTAGGTAGAGATGCTGCTGTTGTTTTGTTTCATACTGCTGACCTGAAAAAAGCTGTAGGCAAATATGGCGATCGGGTTTACCGTTACCTCCATGCAGATGCAGGTCATTTAGGGCAAAGACTGAATTTAGCAGCTATTTATCTGGGTTTAGGTGTTAGTGGTATCGGCGGTTTCTTTGACGATCGTGTGAATGAAGTTTTAGGTATTCCTGTAGATGAGGCGGTTGTTTATATTACAACTTTAGGTCGTCCCCAATAGAGGAGTATGGGAGTATGGGAGTGGGGGAGTAGGGGAGTAGGGGAGT
>NZ_LGSU01000505.1 GCF_002260545.1 Hydrocoleum sp. CS-953
AATTAATTCTGAATTCTGCATTCAAAATTATAAATTCATAATAAATATAAGCTATAGCAATCCTAAATAGGTCGCGGGTAATCAAAAAGTAGATAAAAAACTTGACATTACCGCCTGTTCCCTGTTCCCTATTCCCTCCATACCTAAAAGCAGTAAGCTTTTTATACACAAGTACAAGTAAAATAGGACTGCTATATAATCGTGACAAATTATCAAATTTTTCTTGAATATTTTATGCTTGTTTGCTTAAAAATATGGAAATTCCAACCTTCATATTAGCCTCATCTTCATCAGCCAGACTTCGCTTGTTAGAAACTGTTGGTATTAACCCCAGAGTTATGCCTAGTAACTTTGATGAATCTACAGTTAAATTAACAGAACCTAGAAAATTAGTAGAAACATTAGCCCAAGCTAAAGCAGAAACAATAGCTAAATCTCTAATCAAAGAAAACTTCTCTAAAACACAATCAAATTTAATTTTAGGATGTGATTCAGTATTAGTTATTGAAGAGGAAATTTATGGTAAACCTGCTAATGCTCAAGAAGCGATCGCTCGTTGGCAAAAAATGCGTGGTCAAGTTGGTGAATTATACACAGGTCATGCTTTAATTGATTTAGCTAAAAATAAAACTATCGTACTTTGTAGAATGACGAAAGTTCATTTTGCTCCTGTTAATGACCAAGAAATAGAAGCTTATGTTGCGACTGGAGAACCTTTAAAATGTGCTGGTTGTTTTGCTATAGAAGGCAAAGGTGGTTTATTTATTGAAAAGATAGAAGGTTGTCATACTAATGTGATTGGTTTAAGTCTACCATTGTTGAGAGTTATGCTGAATAATCTAGGATATCAAGTTAGTAACTTCTGGTAAAATAAACAAAATATAGCCTGCCAAAGGAATTATTTGACTCTACCCGATGATTAGCATTTATCATAAAAAATGCGAGATTACTACCTTGATGGAAGTCTTTACCGAATTATTAATTATTAATAATTAATAATTAATAATTAAATAATTCTGGTTTAAAGCCTCCCCTTTTAAGGGAAAAAAAGTGCTCTTGAATTTCCTTATCTTCAATTCCCGTACGCTTTTAACCAGAGGTAATTATCAATTATCAATTAATGAACTGAGACTGAGAAAATATCTTCTCCAAGAAATTAATTTGTTTCATCACCGCTTCGCCATGACAATATCAGACTTTGTGGATATTACCTTAATAAATTAGCTATTAATATCTGGACTTACGCAAAGTTACTGTATATAGAGTTTCAAAACTATAACGTTATAGTTTTGAACGCTATATATATGATTTATGCGTAAGTCCTAAATATCAATAAAACTATCAAAAATAACGTGCTTGAGATATTCAATATATTTAGTTATTTATTTTCTTATGACATAACAAAAAAATTTTTCTTTCCTTACTATTGAACTGACTCAAACTTCTGAAGTGAAATGAGATTTCAAACTCTCCAATGCTTTTGAGTAAGTGATTATTTAAAGTGAGAAATAACTCAACCTGCTAGAGATAGTATGTCTCAAATAAGTTAAGATAAATTATCTGAAGAAGGAAGAAGGAAGAAGGGAAAAGTTAATAGGTATAGCCTTCGGCAAGCCACTTAGCGTCTACAAACCCCAAGCAATTCTATACACCCTGTAGACGGTGAGGTATTAAGCTCATAGAGGAAAAGATAGACATTAAACATATAAAGTAAACATGAACCTAAGCTTCAGGAGATTATACCAATTACCATGCATTAATGCTATACTTTAGCTATACTTCAACAGTCCAGTATTTACCAAAATTTAAAGTCTGTTTTTAACAATTATTAGTTAGTTAGTATAGATTATCGCTACTTTTCCTCTCCCCCCACCTCCCACACTCCCGTAGGGAGGTTCCATGGAACCTCCCTACAAGGTTTTAGTTGTGACGATGTGGTTTATCAATCATGTAGCGCTGTAAGTTAATAGGTGAGGGCTGAATGATTTTTACCGAAATATTGTGGTTTAACGCCTCCCCTTTTAAGGAGATAATAAATAAAAATTTTCCTGTTCGTCAATCCTCTTCTTTTCAATAAGAGGTAATTCGCGCATTCTTAATTCTAAATTCTTAATTCTTGAAATTTAAGGTTTTTGCCAAGGAATAATATCATCTTCAGCTAATGTTTGAGAAACAGTGATCGCTCCGTAAAGATTCAGATGACTAGGGTCAGAAAAGTTACTATAAGTTTCTGGCCATGCACTACCTAAATCTCGAAAAACAAAATTAGAATACTCCCAAGATAACTGCTGCATATATTCCTGAAATTTTTGTTCATAAGCAGTTCGTACTTCGTCTAAATATGCTGTAGTTAAAGGCATATTTACAAAGACAAAATTAATCCCTATTGACTCAGTATACTCTAGTAAATTTTTAAGTGCTTTTGTTTGTTTTCCTGTTAATTGAAAGTCTGCATAATCAGCATCGTAGTCACCAGCAACTTTAGCATAATTTTGATAGTAATTTTCTGGTTCAAACTTAATGGAAATTGGCAGAAAACCATTGGGTTGAAACTGGTCTAACTCTTGAGGTTCTTCTGCTGCTAATGCCTGGTTTTCTTGCTGATGCAAAAAATCCCAATTTGTCGGATTATTGATAATTGACATAATTAAACTTTTGAGGCGATCGCGCTGCTGATAAGTAACTGATATTTCCTCAGTTTTTTCTTCAATATTTTTGAATATTTGTTTAAATTTATTCAAGCCAAAATCAACCGAAACGTGTGATATATTATTCCCAATTGCAAATGTGCCAGCATCCACTTGTTCATAACCTTCAGAACTAGCAATAATATCAAAAGTTCTATCGACTCTACCACTATTCAGAGCGCGAACTCCATCAGCAAAAATAATTAATTTTGGCAATTGTTCTGGTGGTAAAACTTGACGTACAATCAAATCTACTACTTGAGAAGTTGCTCCATTTACCCCAAAATTATAAATTCTTAAATTTGAATATCCTGAATTTGCTAAACTTTCCTCAAGCACTGTCGGATTAACTCCTCTTAATGCTCTAGAACTACCAACAATTAAAATATCTGGTGGTTTTTTTTCTACTTGTAAATATTGTTGATAACGAACTAATTGTTCATCTAATTGTGGGCTATTAAAAGTAGGATAAGTCGTTAATTCGGAAGTTGCATTTTTATCTAAAATTTCTTCTGTAGGAGTTTGACAATTCGGACCTTGACAAAAATTTCCAGACAGAGAAACATCTGGAATTCTTTCTAATATTCCACCTACTTTTAAATCAGTTTGAACTGTCAATAAAATACCCAGAGCAGCATAAGCAATAGCAGCAACCCATTTACCATAACTACGAGTATTATATGTTAATGAA
>NZ_LGSU01000506.1 GCF_002260545.1 Hydrocoleum sp. CS-953
AAATTAGAGATTTTGTCAAACAATTAAAACCCCATAAAAATGTCTAAAAATCTGGAAAATTTTGGATTAACCTGAGTTAATCAGGAGTGAAATAGAATAAATATTTTTCTATAGGATAGAGAACATGACTCTACATCAACCTAATGATATTATTGCCCAACGATATAGAATTGTCACCCCTTTAGGAAAAGGTGGAATGGGAATTACTTATGAAGCTGAAGACCTGAAAAATTATCAGCGAGTAGCAATTAAAGTTGTTTCTTTACGACAAGCAAAAAACTGGAAAATTTTGGAACTTTTTGAGAGGGAAGCTAGAGTTATTGCTAATTTGAATCATCCTCAAATTCCCAAATACTTGAATTATTTTTATATTGATACAAAGCAAGATAGACGCTTTTATTTAATTCGGGAATTAGTGTCGGGAAACTCTTTAGCAACTTGGGTGGAACAAGGTTGGCATCCCACAGAATTACAGGTTAAACAAGTGGCAATTCAAGTCTTAGAAATTCTCAGTTATTTACATCAATTAAATCCACCAATAATTCATCGGGATATTAAACCAGAAAATATTATTTTACAACCTGATGGAAAAGTTTTTTTGGTTGATTTTGGAGCAGTTAAAGATATTTATAGAAATACAATGTCTTTGAGTGGAACCTTTGTAGGAACTATTGGATATATGCCACCGGAACAGTTAAGAGGAAAAGCTTATTGTACTTCAGATTTATATAGTTTAGGCGGAACTTTATTGTATTTATTGACTCATCGTTTCCCAGATGAACTACCTCAAAAAAGAATGAAGATTGATGTTCGTTCTTGTGTAAAAATTTCACCTAAATTTGCTAATTGGTTAGAAGTAATATTAGAACCGATGTGGGAAGATAGATTTAAGTCGGCAAGAGAAGCTTTGAATCTACTTAGTAATAAGTCAAAAATTGTTTATGATGATTATTATGGAGTACAATCTTCTCATACAAAACCTGTTGGAAGTCGAGTAACGTTGGAAAAAACATCTACTAGCTTAATTATTAATATTCCCTCTGTACCTTCTCAAGACAATATNTATTAGAACCGATGTGGGAAGATAGATTTAAGTCGGCAAGAGAAGCTTTGAATCTACTTAGTAATAAGTCAAAAATTGTTTATGATGATTATTATGGAGTACAATCTTCTCATACAAAACCTGTTGGAAGTCGAGTAACGTTGGAAAAAACATCTACTAGCTTAATTATTAATATTCCCTCTGTACCTTCTCAAGACAATATCGTTCCCTTATTTGCTTATATCATATTCGTTCTATCTATTATCTTGATGTCAAGGTCTTTGATTGTAAGTTTTTTTCTTGTAATTTTATATTTCTTCACGGATGATTTTTTGTCTTTATTTAGCAAAACTCAAATCCAAATAGATAAAAATGAGTTTTTTATTCACTGGAAATTTTTGGTATATAGTCATAAAAATCGAGGAAAAACAGCAGATATATACAAAATTGAACTTGATTATGGAGATATTTCTTATGAGCTAGATGATAAAGAATATAGAATAATCAAAAGCTGCTCTTTGTTTGTAGATGCAGAAAAAGGTGTAAAAAACTATAAGTTTGGTGGCTTTCTCAAATCAGAAGAAAATGAATGGTTATTTGGTGAAATTAGAGATTTTCTCGAAGAATTAAAAACTCAGGAAAGTCTCAAAAAAACAGAATAAAAATTATTGAATTAGGGAAAAGTAAACAGGAAATTTATATTCCCCGCCCCCTGTTATCCATAAAATGATATAATCACCAAAATTCGTATATTAGTCAAAAAATTCAGAAAACAAGTGTCAATTGAGAAAAAAAATATAACAGTCAATTCCCTAGAATGGTTTTATCGAGAAGCTCAACCAGATAACGAAACAGATAAATTACCAGTTTTACTATTACATGGCTTACCTTCTCAAAGCCATAGTTGGACAATAATTATGCCCGAATTAGCTCAAGCAGGTTATTGGGCGATCGCTCCCGACTGGATAGGTTGTGGTTTATCTCCAAAACTAGATAAAAGAGATTTTCCCTACACACCAGAATCTTTTATTAATGCTTTAGCAGAATTAATTAATGCTCTACAACTTGACCGTTTTTATCTAGTTGTTCAAGGATTTTTAGGTTCATTAGGTTTACAATATGCGTTACGAAATCCAGAAAAAATTGAACGTTTAATTATCTTAAATACTCCTCTTTCTACTACTGCAAAATTACCGTGGCAAATTCAACAATTAGGGATACCTTTTGTTGGAGATATGCTAACTCAAGACCCTCTATTTGTAGATAGAACTTTAGAAAAAGGAAGTCGTTTAACAGTTGCCGATGAAGATTTAGAAATTTATCGTAGCCCCTATCTAAAAAGTTCCGCTGCTGGTAGAGCAATATTAGCAATTGTGCAAAAATTAGACTTAAAAAAATCAATGGCAGAAATTGAATCTGGTTTTAAAGGATGGCAGCAACCAACATTAATTATTTGGGGAATAAAAGACCCTTGGTTAGATATTAGTCAAGCGGAAAATTTAGCTAATATTTGTGAGAATGGAACTTTAGTTAAATTGCCAGATGCTGCACATTATCCCCAGGAACATTGGTCAGGAAATATTATAGATGAACTGCTTTTATTTTTGAGGCGAAAAATGGATAATTAATAATTAATAATTATTAATAGATAATTGATAATTACCTCTGATTAAAACCTTTCTTGATTGAATATAAGGAAATATTATTTCTTTTTTTTTATTCAGGACTTACGCAACTGCAACGTATTTTCGTCATTGCGACCGAAGGGTTTGCGGAGCAGTCCGGAACGGATAGCAATCTCAAACCCCTGTTTTTCGTACCTCATGCGTAAGTCCTATTATTATTAAAAGCAGGTAAACATTTCCTACGGAATTCTGCGCAAACAGCAGTCAGCTAGCTTCCTGGGTCGTAACTGCGTTTTTTCGTATAGGGAATGCTCCGCATTCATGTCGGCGATAGCCGAAGTGCGTTTGCGGAGCATTCCGATAGGAAAGCTTTGCCCTAGCAAAAACAGCTATTTATTTGAGTTTTAGATAAAAGCTTTTTTAATTGAGGTAAATTTAATTTTACTATAGCAATCCTATTTTATTTGTGTATAAAAACTATCCCGCTTTTAGGGAAAAAGGAGGACTTTTAAGTTTTTTATCTACTTTTTTCTTTGTCAAAACCTATTTAGGATTGCTATATAAAAACTGAAATTACATGCTATTTTTATTTAAAGGTTATTCTTAAGATTGGGATATTATAGCGTTTCTCAAGCTTATGAGGTACACCTATCTTTAATTGATTTTCTATTCCTTATTTCCCAGTTAAGTGTTCCCTAAAACCTAGAATTTTG
>NZ_LGSU01000507.1 GCF_002260545.1 Hydrocoleum sp. CS-953
CTACAAGAGCAATCTTAAATGAATTAATGCTGGAAGGTTAAGAGTTATAAACTTATTTACCATAAAAAAGTATAGTAGCAATAAAAGTATAGTTTAGGGCAGTAGAAATAGTAGATATCCATTTTGAACTAAGAGGCAACAAGTAACAGGTAAAAGGCAACAATAAAACCTACTAATTTTGACTTAGACTGCTATATGTTCCTATTTAAAAATCGATTGTTCTGTTTATGTAGCAATCTTAGTTTTTTTTAGGTAATACCCTAGAAAAAAGCGACAGCTCATCTGACAACAGGTAATACCAATTTGATAAATGTTTGCTACAAATAGCTAAGGCATTTCTTAGTCCTCAGGAGTCAGGAGTCAGGAGTCGTATGGGAATGGCTTCGATACCATTTTTGAGCTGCATAACTTATCTTTTTAGTCAAAGGGATATATCTTAATACCAAATTCAAAAAAGGCAGTTACATCTTAAGTTGTGATTTATTCCTAGAATAAAAAACTTTATAAATCCTATAAATTATAAAAATCAAACCTTTTTTCCTCTTTTTTATTATTATTTTTTCTTTGCCTGTTGCCTGTGCCGTGACTGTGGCAATATTTGATAAAATTGGTATTATAATGTCTTTTAATCGTCTAAATTATTCGTAACATTGTTTTTTCAAAATGGTCTAATACCAAATATCAAAAGTTTTGCTACATATCTTTGGTAGTCAGGAGTCAGAATGATAAGAAGGAGTTAGGAATCAGTAGTAAAGACACCAATAAGTTTAAAAATGGAAGTATGTTGAGATGAAAATTTGGTATAGTCAACCATCAACAAATACCTGAAAAAAACTCACCATCAAATAGTAATAACCATATCTAACATTAATTGTTGCCAAACATCCGAATTTGTCAAAGCATAAACATCAAAATCATAACCATATTGTTGATAAAGACTGTTAAAACTATCCACCCAATGTTCAATAGTTTCTGTCATAGATAAAGGAGTATATTTCCCAGCTTGTCTTAAATATTTACCCATCTCAATTAAATCCCCATTTCGATGTGCCTGCCANTAATAACCATATCTAACATTAATTGTTGCCAAACATCCGAATTTGTCAAAGCATAAACATCAAAATCATAACCATATTGTTGATAAAGACTGTTAAAACTATCCACCCAATGTTCAATAGTTTCTGTCATAGATAAAGGAGTATATTTCCCAGCTTGTCTTAAATATTTACCCATCTCAATTAAATCCCCATTTCGATGTGCCTGCCATCCTAACCAACTCAAAGTATAATAACGAGATTTTCCCTCTAATTGACGAATAGATATTGATAGATTTGGTCTGCTAAAAAAGTTATCTAAAACAGACATCATACTGACAGCTTGTTGACTATATTTTCTAGTAGCATTGCGATGATGTTGACGATAACAATAAGTAATTTTTGGCAACCAAACTGCCTCACAACCATTAATAGATAAACGTAAAACTAAATCAATATCCTCTCCATGATGCCAACGAGTATCAAAACCTCCAGCACTTTTTATCCAACTTTTACGAAACATCATAGAAATAGTTACAGGTTTCCAAACTACCCAAGTTTCTAAGTCTAATTCTAGGGAACCATGCCATAATTCTATATCAGAAATTTTCTCTCCTTTTTCATTAACTAAACGCCATCCACTATGCACAATTCCCAGAGAGGGGCGAGCATCAAAAATAGCTACTTGTTTTGCTAGTTTATCTGGTAAGAAAAAGTCATCAGCATCTAGGAAAGAAATAAATTCTCCCCGCGCCATTTCTAAACCTAAATTCCGGGCGTGGGATACTCCTTTATTTTCTTGATAAACATAGCGAATTTTATCTAGATAAGGTTCTAAAACTTGACGAGTATTATCAGTAGAGCCATCATCAATAACTATTATTTCGTAAGACGTATAAGTTTGATTAAAAATACTAGCGATCGCCTCTAAAATATAGTGACCATTATTGTAGGTGGCAATAATTACACTTACTCTCGGCGCAACTGGATTAAAAATATTACTAATTAATTTTTTCCATTCTGGTAACTGACTGAAATGATAAGCATTAAATTGATTTCCTTCTTGACTATCTAGCTTAGTAAATAATTCTATCCAAGTACAAATTGCTGCTGTGGGAGAGTCAGAAGTATAACTCAAAGATTTCTGCAAATAAGTAGCCATTTCTGAGAAATTACCAGCTTTATATAAACGCCAACAATTCCAAAGTAGAGACCTATATTTTATCTGTTTTTCTATTTGGCGTATCGCAGTAGGTAAATTAGGTTTCTGGAAAAATTCATCTAATAATTTTTCTAATTCCTGAGTAATTTTTTGTCGGTTATCCAAACCAGAGACACTACTATTCCGCTGTCGATAACAGACACAAACTTTCCGTAACCAAGTAGCTTTTCCCCCAGTTAAAGCTAACCGCAAAACTATTTCTAAATCTTCTGGAATATATCGCGAGTCAAACCCTCCATTCAGCTTTAACCATTCACTTTTAAACATCATCGCACTAGGCAAAGTCGCTTGCCACATTAACCAATTTTCTAAGTCTAGTTCTTCAGCATTTTTCCACGGTTCTATATCTTTAATAGTCTGACCTTTTTCATCCACAAATCTCCACCCAGTTTGCACCATCGTTAAAGTTGAATCTTCTGCAAAACATACAACTTGTTCGGCTAATTTTTCGGGTAGAAAAAAGTCATCTGCATCGAGAAAAGCAATATATTCTCCCTGAGCTATTTCTATACCATAATTTCGAGCAATTGATGCTCCTTGATTTTCTTTATATACATATTTAATTAGACCTCTTGCAAAAGTCAAAGTTAAATTTTGACTACTCTGTTT
Organism: Hydrocoleum sp. CS-953; assembly: GCF_002260545.1. Classification (GTDB taxonomy): domain Bacteria; phylum Cyanobacteriota; class Cyanobacteriia; order Cyanobacteriales; family Microcoleaceae; genus Trichodesmium. The sequence goes on from NZ_LGSU01000507.1 coordinate 2,866, forward strand.
TTCCTGAGTATTTTTTTCTAGTTCCTGTTGTTTATTTACTCTGGGAGAGTTTGACAAGAAGTCTAAAGTTAAATTTTGATTAGTTCCTCTTTCCTGAATATTTTTATCTGCTTCCTGTTGTTTATTTACTCTGGGAGAGTTTGACAAGAAGTCTAAAGTTAAATTTTGATTAGTTCCTCTTTCCTGAATATTTTTATCTGCTTCCTGTTGTTTATTTACTCTGGGAGAGTTTGACAAGAAGTCTAAAGTTAAATCTTGATTAGTTCCTGTTTCCTGCTGTCTGTTTCCTATTGGAGAGTTTTGGGAAAAGTCGGAAGTTAAATTTTGACTACTTTCTGTTTCCTGAAAATTTTCTCCTGCTTCCTGCTGTCTATTTCCTGTTGGGGAGTTTTGCAAGAATTCAGAAGTTAAAATTTGATTACTTCCTGCTTCCTGCTGTCTATTTCCTGTTGGATAGTTTTGGGAAAAGTCGGAAGTTAAATTTTGACTACTTCCTGTTTTCTGAAAATTTTCTCCTGCTTCCTG
>NZ_LGSU01000508.1 GCF_002260545.1 Hydrocoleum sp. CS-953
TAAAAAACTTTTTCAGCCAGCCCTAATTATCAAATAAGTTATTCGGTCTGTTTTCATTAAATTATCATCTAACTATAGCATTACTTTTGGTAATTGGTATCACTACTAAAGGTTGATTTATGTTTTGACTATGTTGCAATGTTTGATTAAGTAGAAAAATTTTTAATTATGGTAAAACAAGAGGTTATTAAAGCTGAACTGAATTTGACATACAGCAGTTTCCGAAGCTATGAGGTACAGTTGTTTTTATTCTTTTCTATTCCCTATTCCCTATTCCCTATTCCCTATTCCCTATTCCCAGTTAAGTGTTCCCTCAAACCTAAAATTTTGTAACTCATAACAACGGGAAGCGCTGTATATTAAATTATTATTCGGTGTACTTACAAACATTGGAATGATTTACTTGCGAGGATATTGGATGAAAAATTATGCTGCTTATTCCTATATCAAATACTCCAGATAAGAATCATATTGCTATATGATTTAAGTTGCGAGATATTGGAAAATTTTAGGGAAAAATAAAGAAGCAATAGGGAACAGAGAAGAAGAAAAAAATGTCTAAAAATGAATCTGATAAGAGACTGTTTGTAAAATAATTATTAAGAGAGTATACGAGTGACTAAATCTAAAAGCGGTAATACTTCAAGGGATTGAAAGAAGGTAGATAGAGAAGTATTTAGTACATATATTCCTAGATTTAATAGCGACAAATATTTGCCCTTGTATTTCTTCCTTCCTGTTCCCTGTTCCCTGTTCCCTGTTCNTCTGTAACGGTTTTAACTAGAGGTAATTATCCATTATCCATTAGAGACTGGAGAGTAAAATAATTCTTAAGAGACCAAAGGAGTGACTAAAATCTAAAAGCGGTAATACTTCAAGGGATTGAAAGAAGGTAGATAGAGAAGTATTTAGTACATATATTCCTAGATTTAATAGCGACAAATATTTGCCCTTGTATTTCTTCCTTCCTGTTCCCTGTTCCCTGTTCCCTGTTCCTTATCTCCTTTTTATATTTCCTGATACATTCAATCTCTAATTGTTATATTCTATAACTTCTCAGAAACACCTCAATTCTCACATCTGATTCCTGATTGCTATATTTTTGTCGATTTGCCTCAATAATTTTCTACTTTTTAAATTTTAACTTTTAACTTTTGAGTCAATTTTTACCTCCATAAGTTTTTTGACAACTATAGCTAAGAAAAAATTGGTTAGTACATAGACTAATGATGAATCTTAGACAGCGGAAATATTGTTCTAACTATTCCCTATTCCCTAGTCCCTGCTAGAATAACTGATAACTGAAATAACTCCTATTCTAATAACNAGACTAATGATGAATCTTAGACAGCGGAAATATTGTTCTAACTATTCCCTATTCCCTAGTCCCTGCTAGAATAACTGATAACTGAAATAACTCCTATTCTAATAACTGCTTGAGCTTTTGTTGATTCCAAAGTAACTGATATAAACCAGATTCCCCTACTAATTCTGCATGATTTCCTACTTGTACAATTTTCCCTTTATCCATCACAAAAATTCTATCGGCAGTAGCAGCAGCAGACATTTGATGAGAAATAAAAATTACAGTTTTCTTTTGAGTTCCTGTTGATAAATTTTGCAAAATATTAGTTGCTGTCTGATTATCTACACTCGAAAGTGCATCATCTAAAATTAATATTGGCGCATCAACTAATAAAGCTCTTGCTAATGCCGTTCTTTGTCTTTGTCCTCCCGATAAAGTAATTCCTCTTTCTCCTACTATCGTTTCATATTTTTGGGGAAAGTTGAGAATTTCTGTGTGAATTTGTGCTTGTTTTGCAGCAAATTCTATTTCTTTTTGTTCTTTTAATGGCTCGCCATAACAGATGTTATTTTTAATAGTTGTACTAAAGAGAAAACTTTCTTGAGGAACGTAGGCGATCGCCCTGCGTAAATCTTCTAATTTTACCTGAGTCACATCATAACCATCTATAAATAGTTGGTCAATATCAATATTTAAAAGTCGAGGTAATATATTTGCTAAAGTTGATTTTCCTGAACCAATAGGTCCGACAATAGCAATAGTTTCTCCTCGTTTAATCAGAAAATTAATGTTGTCTAAAGCTGGTGTTTTACTACCAGGATAAGTGTATGTTAATCCTTGGCTTTTTATCCAACCTTTTACTATTTGTGGAAAAGTTAGAGGTGATTCATGGTCTTTAATTTTTGGTTCTACTGTGAGAATAGCTTCTATACGATCGATACTTACTTCTCCTCTTTGATAAGCAGTAATTGTAAAACCTAATAATGCAGTGGGGAAAACTAAACGCTCAACATAAATAATTAAAGCTACAAAATTACCAACTGTTAATTCACCAGTTTCCAGGTAGTTTGACCCATTAATCAGTAATATTAAGAAGCTTAAACTTGCTAAACTAACGAGAATAGGAAAAAGAGTGTTACGAGTTCTTGCTAAGTCTAAATTAACATCTAAAAGTCGCTGATTATATTCACTAAAAGCTTGTCTTTCATTTTCTTCTTGAGCATATATTTTGATTAGAGAAATACCATTCATATCCTCTTGAATCAAATCACTCATATTAGAAAGTTCTTCTTGTACAGCTAATTGTTGATTTCTCAGTTTATTGCTAAATATTTGTACCAGTATTAGCATGATAGGATAAACAGAAATTGCTAATAGACTTAACCGCACATTAATAGAAAGCATAACTGGGACAGTTAAACCATAAGCAAAAATTGTATTGCTAATACTTAATACTGCAAAACCTAATAGTCTGCGAATATTATCAACATCACTTGTGGCGCGGTTAATTAAATCTCCAATTGTATTATTACTAAAGTAGGATGGTTCTAATTTTAAAAGTCTATTAAAAATCTTTTGTTTGATGTCAAATTCTACTTGTCGCCCTACTCCAAATATGAGGATTCGAGATGCTATTCTAATTACCCACATAATAGAGGCAAAAATTACAATTGTTAACACATAGTATAAGAATTCATTAAATTTGGTTGCTACTTCCAAATCATCTATAGCTTGACTAATTAATTTGGGAATATAGATTCCTAAAGTATTAACTATAAGTAGGGAGAAAATTCCTAATGAAGACTTTCGCCAATGAGGACGTAAGTAGGAGGCTAATTTTTGGAGTCGTAGTTGAGAAGATTGAGCCATAGTAGTAATTTTAGATTTTGGATAATGCTATGATTGTAAATAGTTAAATATACAAAAAAATTGATGTTTGATTCAACAAAAAGCTGGTTAGTTCCTGTTCAAACCAATCTGTATCAAGTAAATTTATGACTACTAAATAATCTTGTCTAAGATTAAACTCAAAATATTACTACAATGATATTAATATCTTGACTATAATATTTGCCACAATAGGATT
>NZ_LGSU01000509.1 GCF_002260545.1 Hydrocoleum sp. CS-953
CTGTGAGGGCTTCTTTTGATAATTTTTTGATTACTTCACTTAATATTTCATAAGCATAATTATAGAGACGTGGCATATTTTAACCTCTAGATTATAATTATTTTTAGTTTAAGCCTAATTTTTTAATTAGTCATCAGCAAAACTATCAATATTTCTTTATAAATTTAGCAGTATAAAATAAAAACATCTGTAAAAATACTGGTTTATTTTGAAACAGGAGCTTGAGTTTTGAACCCCTATCTATTAGGTAGAGGATTTTGGAAAATCTTCTACCTAATATTTAGAGTAAAAAACCTCATCCTTGCATCCCTGAAAACATCCCTATCTTGCCCTCTGAAATTTCAACTTATAAATTTTTCTGTTTATTCTTAGCAAATTTCAATAATTCTTGAGCTTCTTCATAATAAGTTGTTCCTGGTTGAACATTCTCTAACTGATTAATAATTTCCTGTAACTTACTAGCAACTAAACCTCTATCGGAATTATCAACAACATATTTTTGCCAATCTGCAATTAAATCTTTACCCCGTTTAAAAGCTGTTCCTGACTCCCTTTCTGCTTGTAAACGCATTTTAGCTTCACTTAGTTTTACCTGATATTCTGCCAATTTAGTTTGTGCTGCTACATAACTTGGGTTATCTACAGAAATTTTCTGTAATTGACTAATTGCTTTTTCCCATAAACTCACCGCTAGTTGCAATTTTTGTTCTGGATAAGGTTCATTTTCAGAAATTTTTCCTGCTTGCAAAACAAATTGTCTAGCTGCTTCAATTATCACATCACTGCGTTTACTACCATTAGCCAAACCTACTTCTGCTTGAAAATCTCGCTTAGTTGCTGCTAATTGTGGTTTTGCCATTTTTGCAGCAACAGTAGTAGGTGGAATTTGTGCTAACTTATCTATTCCAGTTTGCCAGTTAGCGATCGCCTCATTTTTTTCTGTTGAAGTTGCAGCTTCGAGATATTGTTGTTTAGCTGTAGCAATTTTTTGTTCCGCCTCCGTTAATAATGTTTGAGCATTTTTTTCTTGAAATACCTTCGCCTCCATTCGTCCTACCTGTTTTCTCGCCGTTTCAAATTCATCCAGTGTGAATTTCCAAGAACAACTAAAAAAGGTACAGTATCTTTCAGGATAATAACCTAAAAACCAAACAGGCAATTCATCAAGATGTTTTTGTGCCAAAACAACTTTTTCAGCACCAAAATTAATATCTGCACTGGAAGTTGCCTTATTAATTAATTGGTCTGCTTGTTCAACATTAGCGATCGCCTCCCGATAGTTATAATCCATATTTATATAACTAGGAATCAAAATTATTGGCGCTACTCTAGACACAGGTTTACGAATCATGGGATAGGGTAAATTTGCTACCCAAACTATTCCTGCCATTCCCACTAATGCAGCAGGTATCCAGGCAATTTTACTCAATATTCCTGGTGGTTTATTTGCTTTAGCTGCCTTCAGAATAACTGTCTCACTAAAATTAGGAAATTGGTCTTTTACTAAATAACTTAACTCTTCTTTGTTTAGGGGTTCTCCTGATTGGAAAGTTAACTTATCCAATCTTTTCATTACTATATTTTTTCCCACTTCCCCAACCAAATCTTCTTTAGCACATTTGTCAACTTCTACCTCTAATATTTTATAGGCTTGGTCATATAAACGTGGCATATTTTCACCTCTAGATTTATTATTTATATTATACTCGGATAATCAGTGGAGCCACACATCTAAAACGGTGCAATGGTTTGTTCAGACAAATTTTGAAACAATTTTGATAGCTTAAATTTTAACCCTCTAATGCACCCTAAAACAATAAACTTTTTAGCTATCCTATGGAGAGGTAGAAGTACAAACAATTTTCGACAGAGAACGAGACCATTATCAACTTTTAAATGTTGGGTGGGATGGCAATGAAAGAATTCGAGGTTGTGTTTTACAAATAGATATTAAAAATGAAAAAATCTGGATACAACATGATGCTACAGAAACTGGTATTGCTGGTGAATTAGTAGATTTAGGAGTTGCATCATCCGATATTGTTCTGGATTTTAATGCACCTTATAAACGAAAATATACAGGTTTTGCTGTGGAGTAGCGAGGGATAAGAAACCGGGTTTATCGAAGGTAGATATTAATATTGTGGGGTATTAAATAAACCCGGTTTCTCTGCTTTTTTATTCTACAAATCTTTGCTGAGAAGAGCTAAGTACAATTTTAATGCTTTTTCTTTTATTTTTATACCTGAATTTCTGTCTATAATTAAGAGATTATTTTGGTCTTGATTATTTATTTCCAAACCAGGTATTTCTGCACTCCATAAACACGGAACTACACCGTCTAATTCTAAGTTAAGGTCATTGTGTAATAACCACTGCCTCTGCTTTTGCCAACCCAAACTTTCGTAAAAATTATTCAAAACTTCCATTTCCGAACCTGTCCTATCGTTTTCATGGTAAATTTTCTTTTGAACACTGAAGCCATATTTACCCCCACTATATTTTACCCAAAGTTGATCGATAGCACTAAGGTCATCAGAAGGGAAGTTTTCAATGGCTTTTGAGTATTGTGAGTATTCAAAGTCACTTAAACTTAAGCGGAACAATGGAAATCTAAACATTGATATTACTCCTATTCTTCCTAAAAATCCTCCTATTACTACTCCTGCCAACACTACTCCTTCTATAACTCCTTTTATGACTAATACTACTGCTCCTGTTACTCCGCACCCTATAAAAAATCCAGATACTGCCCCTGCTAATATTCCTGAAGGCAGAGTTTCACTAAATTCCACTTCCATTTTTGCTCTATTTAGTCTTTTTACTCCTTCTGCTTTTTCTATTAGTCCAGATAATACTCCTCCTGCTCCTCCTACTCCTAGTGTTAATACTGAAAGTTGTAGTAATCTTCCTGTTGCTGCTCTCACTCCTATTAGCACTCCTGCTAAAGCTGCTGGCACAAACCCTACAATTATTTCTCTCCGAGATACTGATAAGTATTTTTTGATTTTATTAGCTTGAAGTATGATATCGAAAGTTTCATCATTCGCTTCTTTCCACTTCTTTGCTGCTAATAACTCACGAAGTTTGAAATATTTAGGAGATATCCCTTGTGGTGAAACTTGCAGTAGTTTTTTAACCGATCCATTTTCAAAAATATACTTTTTATCATTATTATTCGATGTCATTTTAGAGCAAAGTAACTGTTGAATTTTTGGGTAATTATTAATCCAATAACTTGCACTTCCTTTATCCTTTAATGGCATTATAGAGTTATTTAATCCAGGAGATTGATCGATAGCAAATTTTTCTAACTCAGCAAGTAGTTGATTATTATTTTTAAGTTCAAAAAGAAGACGGGGGTATTTAAGTGTTAGTGCAGTAAACTTACC
>NZ_LGSU01000051.1 GCF_002260545.1 Hydrocoleum sp. CS-953
GATTTATTTAACAGTGGGATTAATTTAATTGGTTAAAATCAGAAATTATTGATTTATGAATTATGTATGTACTATAAATCTCCACAAATAGGAAATAAATCAACTTTTTATCCAAACTTTGTAGAGACGTTCTATGGAAAGTCTCTACGTTATTTTTTACAGAAAAAATTAAGATATAAAGTCTCTCCATTCATGGAGAAAAAAGCGGTTGAGGGATGGCGAGGTCTCCTCGCCATATCCAATCAACCAAGAGAAGAAAAAAAATCCTTGAGTACCAATCCTTCTATTACAGAAGAGGTAATTAATAATTAATAATTATTAATTGTTGAACAGATATTTATTAACTAGCTATTAGCTTTTCCTTAGTGAATACTCTGTAAACAGCATTCAGCTAGCCTCCGTAGGAGGAACTACGTTAACAGCTAAAAATCCAAGGATTTAAGTCCCTTAACTCACTCTATTTGAAAAATTAGTGGTGCGGGTTAATAAGGGTTTTAATCTCCTATTAAATACCTTGAAAAACTGATAGCTAATAGCTGAACGCTGACTGCTTATTTAATTACTAGCTTTCTGAATTGAAGGACTTGATTGAGCTAAATATAATCCTAATAATACAATAAAAAATCCTAACCAGCTAATTATAGTAAGTTGTTCTGAGAATAATCCCCAAGCAATTAAAGCAGTAATTACAGGTTCCAATAAAAAGCATAAAGCAACAAAACCAGAAGAAAAAGTTTTGAGACTATAAGTAACAAACCCATGACCTAAAACTTGAGCAATTACTGCTAAACCAATAATTGATAACCATCCCTCCCAAGAAAAGGGTAAAATATGATCTTCGGTGAATAAAGCAATAGGAAGAGTAAATAAACTACCACTTATACAAGTCCATAATAATATAGTTGTTGCAGAAAATTTAGAGCGAAGTTGTTCAATTAATAAGTAGTAAGCACCAAATAAAATTGCAGATGAAAATGCTGCTAAGTCGCCAGTAAAATGTTGTAAATCTACTTGTATATCATCTGCTCCAATTGCAATTGCTCCTACTATAGCTATTCCCATTCCTATTAAGAATCTACGGTCAAAACGAAGACTTAAAAACATCCATCCTCCTAGAGCAGTAAAGATGGGAATCATATTATGAAGTATAGTTGAATTCGCTACATTAGTTTGGGTTAAAGACCAAGCCCAAAGAAGTAAACTAGGAGCAAAAGTAAAACCGCCAGCTAATAACCAAATCCACTCACGAAATGTATAAGTTGAATATTGTTCGTTTTTATTAGCTGATGATTGATTTTTTTGAGCTTGGAAATTACTCCAAAACCACAAGACAAGACCGGAGATGACAAAGCGATCTAATATTGTACTAGCAGGTCCTAATTCTCTTTCGCTTAATCGAATGAAAATTGCTGCTAAGGATACAGCTAATAATCCTACTAATAATGCTATTAAAGAGAAAAATGTAGATTTTTGTGCTGAATTTTGAGGGAGTAATTGTATTTGGCTTGTCATGTTAAATTTACCTTTGAATTTTGTACCAGTTAGAAACTAAACTTAGGTATTTGCCGAGTTTTCTAGAGTAACTAAAACTTATTTAGTTATTTGATATTTTTAGCTATGATAATCAAACAAGATTTACCGAATTATTAATTAT
>NZ_LGSU01000510.1 GCF_002260545.1 Hydrocoleum sp. CS-953
TTTGACAATTATTAATTGGTTAGTATAGATTTTTCCTACTTTTAACCTCTCCCCACACCTCCCACACTCCCCACACTTCCCTATCTAATTAGATGTACCATTCTTTTTGAGAAATGGTATAATAGTCAATTAATTATTCATTCAACAATTCACGCCTTAAAGCCTCCCCTTGGATAGGGGATAAATCAAAAATTTATCCCCTTGTTTATAAGAAGGGGTAATTATTAATTATGAATTGTATTCCTACCGAATGCTGCGCAAACGGCACCTCGTCACATGAACATTGTTAATTGCTGAAAATTCCCTCTCTTAAATTTTCCCTATCGCTTTTTTCTATTTAATTACTGTTGAAATTTTCTCTATAAAACAGCTCTAAAATCTTTACCAATGGATAATTGATAATTAATCAATCCGGTTTAAAGCCTTCTATTTCAAGAGAAAAAAGTGTTCTTTAGTTTCCTTATATTCAGTTCCGTTACGGTTTTAACCAGAGGTAATTATCCATTATTCATTATCCATTATCCATTAATGAATTAGCTAATTAACAAATTAAGAGATTCCCAGTTCAGTACATCTTGTAAAAGAGCTTGATAACCTCTGATATTAGGATGAATTCCGTCCGCACAAAGACGCGATCGCCACCAATTTTCGCCCCGACTTAACCATTGTTCAAACACATCTAAATAAGGTATTTGTCGCTTTAAACAAGCTAACCGAGTCGCCTCTTTATATATGTACTGGTCATCGTGACTATAATATAAACAATCTTGGAAAGGCATTTTAGCTTCATCAACAGGAACCATTCCTACAAATACTACAGGACAAAGTTGTTTTGATGTATCTAATAACTTATCTAAAATTGTTTGAAATTTGTAAAAATCTGTATAATAACGTCCATCTCTTCTTTGGACTCTAGCAGAATCATTTACCCCTACAGAAAGAACAATAATATCTGGTTGACGATTTCTTAATTCTCCACGATGGTGAAACTCATGCTCTAGACGTTGTTCTACTTGTAAAACACGGTTTCCACGGACTCCCAGATTATATAATACATGGCCAGAATTATCTGGTAACATCCAATGTCGTCGCAGTCTTTCTACCCATCCACCACCTTCATGATCGCCAAAACCATAAACTAAACTATCCCCTAAAGCAACTATTTTTAGGGGATGATGATGGGTCTGAGAAAAGTCCCTTGAAGTTGGAGTAGCAGCGATTAACATAAGTAATAAAAATCAATGAAATTAATAAACTCTATTAAAATCTATTAAAATTTTGTTACATCCTAACTCAAAATATTAGTATTGACTAGACCATAGTGGGAAATATTCAATTAACATTGTTAAGCTAGATATAGAATTATCAAAGACCAACAAAATTTATGCACATACAAAGGCAATCTAGTGTTGATTCGGCAGAACTAAGTCGTCGGTCTGAGGAGTTGATAAAAGCTTCTTCTAATCGTTATCGGGCTGTAGTCCAAGTAGCTAATCGTGCCAAGCGTCGTCGTTATGAAGATTTTGATAATTTTGATGAGCATCAAATCAAACCAGTCATCCGGGCTGTGTTTGAAATGTCCGATGAGTTGATGCAGCCAGAAATAATTAGTGACGTCAGCAGTAGTATGGATAGGTCAATATAGTTTATTGACCAGAAAATTAGGTCTCAAGTCTCCTACTTAAGTAGGAGTTACTGATAACTAAAATGATCCAGGGGTTGAAACCTCCTGGCTATCATCTTTAAAGTTTAAACTTTTTGGTAGTTGGTTAAAATAGCCATGAGCAAGAAACGATGGCTCAAATATTTCACAATTTCTCTGGTAACAGTGATTATTGGGACTGGTCTTGAATTTTTTTGGACTTCTTTAGCTAGTACAGCAGTCCATTCCACTTATTTACTAGAACATCAGTTGCTCAAAGTTACAAACCGAGAAAATTCTGAGTACCCAATCAAAATTGTCCAACGGCGGGTGCGACCAACTGAAGTATGGCCATTTGTATATGAAAAAATACCAGATTTGCCATTGGAAAATGATTATATATCTAAGGACACGGGGGAAGTAAATACTGAGGAGACCTTGGTATCACGTTTAATTAGGTATCATTTTTATGTCAAAGGTCGTGCACCTAATTATCGGTTTGATTGGAAATTAACATTAGCAGATTATTTGGGAGCTAACGACTATCTACAGTCATCTGTTTATCCTGGTAATGATTCTTTGACGGAAAATCCGATGGAGGGCGATCGCCTGGCAATTCAACAATTAACTCGTTCTCAAAGAAATGCTTTAGTTAATAGGTTGGTAGATATTTTTGGAGGCAACCCCAACCCTCCATCTATACCAGAAGTAGAGCAGAGAGGTAATTCTGGGGGTTCAGCTCCTAGAGCACCAGTGATTCTCCAACCAGGAGGTGCAGATTTACTTAAGCCTTAACTAGCTATCAGTTCAATAATTGATAATTGATAATTGATAATTGATAATTGATAATTGATAATTGATAATTGATAATTGATAATTACCTCTCCCTAAAACGGATAGGATTGAATAAAAGGAAAATAAATTCATNATAATTGATAATTGATAATTGATAATTGATAATTGATAATTACCTCTCCCTAAAACGGATAGGATTGAATAAAAGGAAAATAAATTCATTGTTTCTCCTTTAAAGGAGAGGCTTTATAGGTTAATTATTCGGTAAAAATTCAAGCAACAGTCCAAGACTATATTTGAAAAACTGTGTGGTCTGTGTTAATGGAGTTTAGAGACTATCAGGACTTACGCAAAGGTACTATATATATATGTAAAAAACTATAACGTTATAGTTTTGAACGCTATATACATGGTCTTTGCCTAGGTTATGACTATATTATATATTTTTTGGGGAAGCTGATTGCTGAGTGCTGAGTGCTATTTCAAGTTATGGAACGAATAGTTAAAAGTGGAGCTGGTTGGTGCTTAGGTTGGAACCCTGAAGCACCAGAGTTTCAGGGTTTAGTAGGTGGGGATGATTGGTCAATAGAACTCACAGCAAGGGAACTGGATGATTTTTGTCGATTATTAGACCAGTTAAGCAAAACTATTAACCAGATGGCGGATGAGTTGATGGATGGGGAAAGAATAGCCTGTGAAACTGAAAGTGATTTGCTATGGATGCAGGTGGAAGGCTTTCCTGAAAGTTATACCGTTCAGTTTATTTTAAATCAGGGGCGCAGGGGGGAGGGAAAATGGTCTGTAGAAGCTGTACCTAGTTTAGTCCAAGCAGCAGAAATATTGAAAATTTTTTGATTAATATCATCTTAGGGAGTAGGGAGTAGGGAGTAGGGAGTAGGGAGTAGTTAGGGTTTGCTGAAAAAGTCTTTTTTAAGGAGTAGGGGAGCGGGGGAGTAGGGGAGT
>NZ_LGSU01000511.1 GCF_002260545.1 Hydrocoleum sp. CS-953
TGACAATACAGTGAAGTTATGGAACCTTGAGGGGAAATTATTGCAGACTCTCATGGTTGGTGAGAGTTTGGTCAATAGTGTAGCATTTAGTCCGGATGGAGAGACAGCTGCCACTGCAAGTGTTGAGAAAACAGTGAAATTGTGGAACCTTGAGGGGAAATTATTGCAGACTCTCATTGGGCATAACGATAGGGTCAATGGTGTAGTATTTAGTCCGGATGGAGAGACTATTGCCACTGCAAGTGATGACAATACAGTGAAGTTATGGAACCTTGAGGGGAAATTATTGCAGACTCTCACCGGGCATAAGGATAGGGTCAATAGTGTAGCATTTAATCCCGATGGAGAGACAACTGCCACTGCAAGTGCTGACGAAACAGTGAAGTTGTGGAACCAACAGGGGAAATTATTGCAGACTCTCATTGGGCANCATTTAGTCCGGATGGGGAGACTATTGCTTCTGCTAGTTGGGATCAGACAGTAAAACTATGGAACGTTTGGAAGTTCGATCGCCTCCATGAATGGGGTTGCAACTGGATGCGCGACTACCTAGAAAATAATCCCAATGTTAGTGAAAGCGATAGGCGTTTATGTGATGGTGTTGGGTTATTTCAGTGAACAGTTATCAGTTATCAGTTATCAGCCTTTGTTTGTAGTTTTGCTTTACCCCCTAAAATGAGATTGCTTCTCTCCACTCCGTTCCGCTCGCAATGACTTGGTTGTCCGCAGCGAGTGAAGCGTAGCGTAACGTGGCAATCTCTAGAATCTACTGTGAAACCATTGAGATTGCTTCTCTCCACTTCGTTACGTTCGCAATGACAACTGTTTAAAGGGAATTGATATTACTTAATTCTAAATCAAACTCTCTATTATAAATAGAATAAGCTGAAAAATTGAATAATTTAAGGTTTTTTTTATACTCTATAAAATAGATATTTAATCAAATGTAAACTTATCTGAACACTATTCCTTTGCTAGTGTAAATATTCTTAAAATACCGTCCTAAAAAAGGAAATTTTACCACGAACTTCATAGTTTATATGTTAGCATAAAGCATCAAATATTCAAAACTTAAATAATCCCATAATTACTTAAATTCAAAAGCTAGCTAAAACTTAGGAGATATTTACAAGTGAACTTAAGACCAATGGATAGCAAATTAGTCAAACAGGCTAAATATTGGCCCTTGGTATTATCTGCCCTGTTGTTAAGTTCCTGTGGAGGTAGCGCACCACCACCAGCACCCCCAGCTACAGCAGTCGAAATATCAAGAGTTGATGAGACTCAAGTTGCAGATAGTACAGAATATATTGCAACATTAGAAGGAAAAGAAAAAGCAATTATTAGACCTAGAGTCGATGGACAAATAAGCCAAGTATTTGCATCATTAGGGAACCGTGTGACCAAAGGAGACCCTATCCTGCAAATAGACCCTTCTCGACAACAGGCAGTTCTGGATAGTAATATTGCTCAAATAGGTTCAGCTAAGGCACAGTTGGATAGTTCACAAGCTCAACTCAGATCCTTAAGAGATGATAAAAGGGAATTAGTTGCAGAAAGAAACTTAATTTCTGAACGGTCTAACTTAGAAAGCACTCAAGCAAACCTCCGTCAAGAACGTCAAGAATTAAATAGGTTACTAGCAGAATTAAGCTCTCTATCTGAAGAAGCTAATTTACAAAATGCTGAAGCAAATCTCAGGTCAGAACGTCAAGAACTAAATAGATTAATTGCTGAATTGAATTCTTTATCTGAAGAAGCACAATTAGAAGATGCTCAAGCAAATTTACGAGCGCAGAGGGCGGAAAAAGATAGAAGAACAGCGGTACTAGAATATCAAAAAATTGAACAAGAAAGATTTTCTACATTATATGAACAAGGAGTAGTTCCCAAAGAAAGATTTGACCAAACTACTCGTGACATCAAACAAGCTGAAGCTGAAATAGATAATATCAAACAAGAAATTGAGGCAGCAGCAGCACGGGTAGATAGTGCCAAAAAAGATTTAGAACGTCGCACCACTACCCTAACCGCTCAAATAGCATCTCAAAGAGAAGTAATAGATGCAGCTAAAGCACAGGTAGAAAGTGCCAAAAAAGATTTAGAACGTCGCACCAGTACCCTAACTGCTCAAATAGCAGCTCAAAAAGAAGTTATAGATTCATCCAAAGCACAAGTAGAAACTGCTAGAACAGACTTAGAGCGTCGAATTGAGACTCTAGATGCTCAAATTGCTAGTCAAGACGAACTTATTGCATCTCAGGAAGCTCAGGTAAATACAACTCGTGCTGAACTACAACAAGCTCAGGCAAATGCTGTGGCAGAACAGGTGCAGTTACAATACTACGATATTGTTGCTCCTATTAATGGGGTACTTGGAAATGTAGTCCCAAAAGTGGGTGATTATGTAGACCCTCAAACTGAACTAACCAGTATTCAGGATAATAGCACTTTAGAAGTTAATATTGAGATTCCCATAGATCGACTGCCTCAAATTAGGCTAGGTACACGAGTTGATTTACTAAATCAAAGTACAGGTAAATTAATTGGTAACAGTCGGGTATCTTTTATATCTCCAGATGCAGGTTTAGGAACTCAAACTGTCTTAGTCAAGGCAATATATAACAATGCTCAGAAGAAACTACAAACTAACCAACAGGTAAGAGCAAGAGTTATCTGGGAAGAAGGTCAAGGTTTAACAATTCCAACTACAGCAGTTACTAAAATTGGAGACCAAGCTTTTGTTTTTCTCGCCGAAGAGAAAATAATGGATGGTGAGAAGAAGTTGGTGGCAACCCAGAAACCTGTACAGTTAGGAAGTATTCAAGGTCAGAATTATCAGGTAGTTGATGGATTGAAAGGNGAGCAAGAGTTATCTGGGAAGAAGGTCAAGGTTTAACAATTCCAACTACAGCAGTTACTAAAATTGGAGACCAAGCTTTTGTTTTTCTCGCCGAAGAGAAAATAATGGATGGTGAGAAGAAGTTGGTGGCAACCCAGAAACCTGTACAGTTAGGAAGTATTCAAGGTCAGAATTATCAGGTAGTTGATGGATTGAAAGGTAGTGACAATATTGTAGTTGAGGGGGTTGTTAAGTTACGAAATGGGGTGCCAATTAAAGATAACTCTCAGTTAGGAAATCCAAGTGAATCTGAACCTGAAAAGTCACAGGATAAATAATCCGGATACATATAGCAATCTATGTAGAGATTGTAATAAAATTTTCTCTGGACTGACATATCTAAAATGGGGCAATATGTAGGGGCGGGTTTTAGCTAGAATTTTCATGCTGACTCATTGATTGATATAAACCCGCCCTAATGCACACCTATTATATAGAACCCCTGAAGGGGTCTATTTAAAATTAGAGATTGAGAGTAGGGGAGTGGGGGAGTGGGGGA
>NZ_LGSU01000512.1 GCF_002260545.1 Hydrocoleum sp. CS-953
TATTAATTATTAATTGTTCATTGTTAATTGCTGAAATCCCAAACTATTATATGATCTATTAAAGAAACTAATTATTGATTGTAATTAACACCCTAAGAAAATGGATAAGCGTTTTTTCAATATATTTCCTGGATTAACTGAAGAAAAAGCAATTGCTTTGTTAGAAACACCTCTGGAAGAATTAGAAGACAAATCAGAACGTTATGTGGCAGCAAGTCATTTAGTTAACTTTCCCAGCGAACGATCGATTAATGCTTTAATGAAAACCGTACAAGATACAAATCCTGTCTTAGAACAGAAAATTGCTAGACGTAAGGCGATCGAAACCTTGGGGCGTTTGAATGTGACATCAGCACTACCCACAATTCGAGGTTGTCTGAGTGATGCAGACTGCTACACTGTAGAAAATGCCGTCTGGGCAATAAGTGAGATAGGAACAGAAGACCAAGAAATTCTAGCAGAAATTGCTCAGTTGTTGTCAAAACCTGGTCAAAGTTATCGTTTAATTATTCAGGTGTTGGCAAAATTTGACTATAAACCTGCCATCAGCAAAATTCAGCAATTTACAGAATCTGATGACGAACCTATTGCAAGTGCAGCGATCGCTACTATTTGTCGTTTAACTGGAGACTATTCGCAAATGACAAAGGTAGTCGAATTTTTAGAGCATTCTAGTGTTAATGCTAGACGTGCTTGTATTCAAGACCTAATTGATACCAAATATTATCAGTCAATTCCAAATATTGCTAAATGCCCAGTTTCAATGGTTTTTCGTCTCCGGGCAATTAGACTATTAGCAGAAACAGGCATTCCCACAGGTGAGATTAACTTTGCTGAAATCGAACCCTTTTTAGATTCAGTCATTCGCGACCATCCCAACGATCTAGAGTTAGTTCACGAATACGATCAAACTCCAGCTTTAGAATTTGTGATTAAAGAGTTGTATAGTACAGATTTTGGCAGGTGTTATCTAGCTAGCAAAACTCTTTTAGAAGTTTACCCAGAAGTTGCAGCAGCAGCATTAATGGCAACCTTTGCCGAAAGCGCTCATAATGATTATGGCGCTCACTATCATGTAGTTAAACTTTTAGGTTGGCTAAAATATGTAGATGCTTATGATTTGTTGGTAGAAGCACTGCACAATACAGAGCCTCAATTTCAGAAATCTCGTGGTGCTGCTGCACTTGCTCTAGCAAATTTAGGAGATGAGCGGGCGATACCTTTGCTGAGAGAAAGTATTAGTAAGACAAGAATTTTTGACTTAAAATATGCTTGTTTGTTGGCGTTGAAAAAGTTGGGAGATAATCAAACTGCTCAGTTGTTTGTTGATGATTCAGATTTATTGATTCAAGGTAAAGCAAAAAATCTGATTTGAATTGTAATATTTTACTAGGAAAAAGGAGTAGAGATGTTGTACAAACTTCTTTCTCCTAATTCCAACAAAAAATATCGTTACAGTAAAATTAGGTGGCAATGAAATCGCTTGATGATAACTGAAGACTGTCTGCTGCATTCCGAGCAATAGCTAATACTTCGCTGGTGTTATTACTCAAAACGATCGCTGTATTACGAGAAGAATAGCCATACAAACTTCCGGGTTTGAGAGCATATTGATTTAGACTACCTTGGACTTTAATTTTATAGCGCTACTTGAATCGGGAATAGGGAACAGGGAACAGGGAACAGCAGACTATCAAACTGTTTCAGGATTTAGAAATGTCCTAACCTTTGCTTAGACTGCTATATCGCCATTGCGAAAGTCTTCGATAATTGCCCAACTTAGGAGAACATAAAACAGTAATTAAATCAAAGTCAAAACTGGGACGAACATTGTTATTAAAGAATAAACCAGAGCAATTAGAAAAAGCTGAAAAAATACTCTTATAAGCTTGGAAATTGAACCATTATGCAGATTTTGACGATTTAGATTATTTGACAAATCACTTAGCTGGACTATACATTCGGATGGGAAAATATCAAGCATATCACCAATGGCTTGATAAAGAGCAGGAGCTTTTGAACCAAGAAAAATTGGAACAAGAAGAGTGCATTAATTATCAAATATACATAGCTCGAGAGCGTGCTGAAGTATTCTTGCACCAGAAGAATTATTCTGAGTCTAAATCATTATGCAATGCTGTTATTAAGCAAGCAAATATAGTTGACAATCAACGCACTAAAAACTACGCCAAGCATATTTTAGCAAATATAGCTATAGCTGAAGCCAACTTCTCATTAGCAGAACAGCTTTTGAAAGAAGGATATGAAGAGGTGGAATCCAATAAGGATAAAAGGAGGATGGCATATTATGAAGCCTCATTTGCTAATTTAGAGAAAGCAAGGGGAAATTTAGCATTGGCTAAACAGTGGAAAAATCAAGCACAGAGTCGCTTTAATTATCTAGGCATGGAACCAGTGTCTTAAGGGGCGATCGCGGTTGGGAATTTTTCTACCCTCTGATGAAAATAGCCTTGATTCTTTTTCAACCAGTTCATCTTATCAGATTCCTAATTTTTGACCCTCATATCATTCCCATTCCTTGTCCAAGATTAATGGGATTTTTTGTGGAGGTACAATAACTACTTTTCCATGTTGACGTATTCATAGAGGAAACAATTGAGTTATCATTAGCAAAATAACAACTAACTTTCCCGGAGCTTAAACTAATGAGTCCTTTATTAACAAAAATATTAGAGGAAATTGAACAGCTTACTATAGAAGAAAAGTTTCAAATCATTACCTATACTATAGAAAAATTGAAGAATCAGACAATTATGCCCAAAACCTCTAAACATAGTTTGTGTGATTTACGAGGAATATTACCTAATATCTTAGAGGGAAAAGATGCTCAAGAATGGGTTGGCGAATTACGTCAAGAATGGCAACAAAGAGAAAAATAAATTGTTTACATTATATGAAAATTGAAACAATTTTAGAACAGCTAAATAGGATTTTTTTAGATTCTGCTCCGATTATTTATTATGTTGAGAGCAATCCTAATTATTTTTTAATTATAGATGAGGTATTCAATTATATTGAGTCCCATTCAATCGCTGTTATCACTTCTCCCATTACTTTAGCAGAATGTTTAATTTTACCAACCCGTCAAAAAAATCTCTCTGGACAACAACAATTTATTAACATTCTAACTTCTCAAGACACAATTAATTTTGTGGATATTAATTCAGAGATTGCTCTTATTGCTGCTGACATTCGGGTTAGATATAATTTAAAATTACCTGATGCCTTACAAATTGCCACAGCGATTCATTCTAATTGTGATGCTTTTTTAACCAATGATTTACAATTAAAAAAAGTCAGTGAGTTATCAATTTTAGTAATCAGTGAATTAACATTATGATAATATTTATATTTTTACCACTCTAACTAAATTATCAATGCCACACTTAATTCGCAAATT
>NZ_LGSU01000513.1 GCF_002260545.1 Hydrocoleum sp. CS-953
AAATGTTTCTTCCATTCAAAATAACCTAATAATCTGGGAATTTGGGGATGATGGCCAATTTTTCCCAGAGTTTTCGCTTCTCGCTCAAAAAATTTTTCCGAAAACTTTTTACTGTGTACTATATGCTGTGTTTATCAGCTTTGCCATTTTTCCAAATAACTCAACTAAAAAAAAGAGGATATTGTGTACTATATACTGTGTTTATCAGCTTTGCCATTTTTGCAAATAACTCAACTAAAAAAAAGAGGATATTGTGTACTATATACTGTGTTTATCAGCTTTGCCATTTTTGCAAATAACTCAACTAAAAAGAGAGGATAGTGTGTACTATATGCTGTGTTTATCAGCTTTGCCATTTTTGCAAATAACTAAACTAAAAGATAGGATAGTTTGAATACTAATAGTTTTTAATATTTGTATAATCTTGATTAAATTTGTAAACGAGGCAATTCAATAAAAGGTTGTTTGATAAATGGTTTTTGAATGAAAGAATCTTGTGCTTCCTCGGAATTTGCTTGAGGATTTAATATTGGTGGTAGAGAAAAGCTATTGTTAGTATTCATACTTGTTTCTTCCTCTGAATTCTGTGCAGGAGAGTCTGTGGAATCTCCATTGCCTTCTAGAGATTTTTCAGGTAACTTAGGTAAAGTTGGAGTTGATAAAGTGTTAGAGTTTGGTTCCCTGGGAAGAGAGTCAATACCAACAAAATTAAAATTTTTATTTATTGGATCTATTGCTACAGGAGTTCTCATTGGTTGATGAAAAACACTAGAAATTTCTGCAATGTGTTTGAGAATTTCCTTTCCTTTTTCACCTTTGACAATTTGAGGTTGATATTGATTAACCTCTACTGGCAAAAACTCAATCTTCATTTTTTCTGGTTTTGAAGACAAGGAGACTTTCAAGACAGCAGTCTTATAATCACTCTCTTGGTTAGAAGTATCTCCAAAAATAAAATTACCTAAAGAATATACAATAGGTCGCCCCTTATAAATTTCTGCCCCCTGCAATACTTTCGGATGATGTCCCACTACCAAATCAGCACCTTGGTCAATTGTCATCCTAGCTATATTCATCTGCCAGTCTCCAGGATATTCTGATAATTCAACTCCCCAATGATAATTAACAATTATCCAGTCTACCTGCTTTCTCAAATTTTGAATATCTGAAGCTATCTGATCATTATTACGAATATTAATGTTTACCGAGCCAGCAGTTGGTTGAATATCTGTATCATAATAATTGAGGTATGCAATCTTTTGGCCTTTAACCTCAAGAATTTTTGGTCTTCTCGCCTCTTCTTTTGTTTTGCCAGCCCCTAAAGAATGAATACCTGCATTTTCTAGAGTTTCTATTGTTTCTACTAAGCTTTTTTCTGTATAACCGATAATATGATCGTTAGCTAAATTTACCAGATCGACTCCTCCGGAAGTTAATACCTTAACATAGTTGGGATCTACTGTTAATTCTTTTGGCTGAGTTGTACTTTTAAGAGTAGAACGAGTTAGAGGATTTTCTAAATTAACTATAGCCAAATCTGCTGTTCTATATTCATCCATTTTCGCAAAAGGTAACTTATAATTTCCTTTGATTAAATTAGAAACTGGATGAGATAAATTAACATCTCCACCAAACATTAAGGTGACAGTATCATCGTTTGGGTT
This sequence comes from Hydrocoleum sp. CS-953, assembly GCF_002260545.1. Taxonomy (GTDB): domain Bacteria; phylum Cyanobacteriota; class Cyanobacteriia; order Cyanobacteriales; family Microcoleaceae; genus Trichodesmium. Next base: position 1,665 of record NZ_LGSU01000513.1, read on the forward strand.
GGCTATCTTTTTATGATTAATTACTTGTACTTTTTCAGTAGCAGTTTCTACCCACTTATCTGAAATTGAATGTCTTAATAGAACTGAATAATAACTTACCCAACAACCTAAAATAAAAGCTGCTACAGCTGAACCTATTAACATTAAAGAGCGAAATGTTTGAAATTTCAGGTTATCAGTTTTGTTTGCCAAATTAGATTGCTTATTTAAGTTTCTTTTTGTAGAGGAATTAATTCTCACAGAGTGTTTCCACAGTATGTTCTGTGAACCACTCAAACGCCCCACAATTTTTACTCTTTCTAGTAGAGGAGAGTTAACTTGAGCAAGTTGATGACAGATAAACTTAATTAATTTATCTACGGGAGGTTCACGCTGAAATTCTACTAAAACTTGTAGAGAGCCAAGAGAGCCAGTAGTTTCTTTAGCTATACGAGCTGAAATTCCTTGGGGTTTTAGTTGTTTATTAATCCAGTGACTAATAGCCTGAAAATCACCAGAGTGTGCTAATTCAAAAAGAGATGTTCTACTCAAAGTTGGTGTGTAATTCATAGAATTTGCAATTATTTGGGATGATAATCATGTAATGCCAGTTTCAAAAAATATTGCGACAAAGTATTGGGTTTTTAGGAGTTAGGATTTAGGAAATATGGATTGATATTATTTATTTTTTATGAAACTATAACAANAAAATCACCAGAGTGTGCTAATTCAAAAAGAGATGTTCTACTCAAAGTTGGTGTGTAATTCATAGAATTTGCAATTATTTGGGATGATAATCATGTAATGCCAGTTTCAAAAAATATTGCGACAAAGTATTGGGTTTTTAGGAGTTAGGATTTAGGAAATATGGATTGATATTATTTATTTTTTATGAAACTATAACAAAGTCAAAATTGACTAAATAGAGCTTACTAAGTTTAACAGCTTTCTCTTGAGGGAGATGCTGAATGAACATCTATAAGTCATCATTAAGGAGTAATTTTGGTGATTTAGACCTGACTATTAGATGAAAGCTTTATAGGGTTTAAATTGCCACCTTTACCTGGGTTCTCTACAATTGGTAGGGGTTGAATTCCCAACTAACAAAGATTACTATTTCCTGACTCCTTCTTCAAGAAATTATTTTTATATCAATGGCATAACATAATTAAATACTTCGCCTCATAGTGGGCAGCAAATATATTAACATTTCTGTACTTATTTTACTGTAAGTATTAAGTATATTAAGTATATTAGGCATGAATTTGATATAATAATTGCCTTTGCTATAGTTATTTATTAGGTAAGGATTTAGCTATCAGCTAGCCTCCTACGGAGGAACTTCCTTAACAGCTTTCAACCATATGAATTGTATGGGTTGAAAACCCAAACTCTTCGTTCTTGTGCTTCAATTTATGGGTTTAAAATATAGTATAAGTTAAACGAATTCTTGCTTCATTCATTTTTATTGCTGTTTGCGTAGCATGACCTAGGATGAGCTGACAGCTAATAGCTGTTTCGCTTGCTTCGCTGCGCATTCATGTCGCGCAGCATTCCGCAGGAAATGCTTACTTTATTAGCATTTTTCAGGACATAAAAATAACAGATATTTAACATTAACTAGCTTAGATAATCACAATTATTTTTATTAGACATATCTTTCCCCCTACTCCCTACTCCCTACTCCCTACTCCCTAATCCATCTTTTCCACCAGAGGTCTATTATAGAAGTAAAAAAATCATGTTTCTGTTAAATTTGCAAATCCAAAATATATTCAATT
>NZ_LGSU01000514.1 GCF_002260545.1 Hydrocoleum sp. CS-953
GATACTAAGGTTAAAGAATATCTGCCGAAAAAAAGCCCGAAACTTTCTGAGTTGCAGCGACTATTAAAGTTAGCTAATACTCCTTTATCTCCATCGGTTAAATTTGACAATATAAATGGCGTGACAGTTCCTAGGGAAGATTGGGATGTGATTCGTGGGTTTATTGCGGGAATTGATGATGCTGAAAATATACCTCTGATTTTTGTTATTTGTCAGCAAAATATGGGTCAGTTCTTGTGGAATAGAGTTAATCACAGAACAAAAAAACGTTTTTGCACTTATGATGCAGAAACAAGGTGTTTTTGGGTTAATTTAAGGCAGGTATTTTTTGTATTTGTAGAATTATTTAGCCATACAGTTTCAAGGAACATTTTTAAAGCTACACATCCTTATCTAACAAACTCCAATAATTTTGGAGTAACGGTAAAAAAATTGACAAATATTCCTACTTTAATAGNAACAAAAAAACGTTTTTGCACTTATGATGCAGAAACAAGGTGTTTTTGGGTTAATTTAAGGCAGGTATTTTTTGTATTTGTAGAATTATTTAGCCATACAGTTTCAAGGAACATTTTTAAAGCTACACATCCTTATCTAACAAACTCCAATAATTTTGGAGTAACGGTAAAAAAATTGACAAATATTCCTACTTTAATAGAATCATTGGATTTAGATTTGCCACCTGCTTATACGGAAACACACAAAATTAGAAAGGAGGCAGAAAAAATTAGAATAGATTATCTTTTAAAAGTTTGCAATAATCTCAAAATATTACCCGATGACTTCAGACTCAATGAAAAACTTGTCTGGTAAAAATAAGCGATTTTAATCTCTTTTCTTCCTTTGGCAATGCTGTTTTAATTTTTGGTTAATAGACTGTATTTGGAGTTATGAAATAAACAACTTGTCTGAATTTTATTTTATTCATTTACTGAAGCTCCAGTAGGTGGATGATGAAATTTTCCTTTCCCATACGTATAGAGCAATAGTAGTTTCATTTGCTGAAGCTCCCAGAGGTGGATGGGGAAAATTTTCCTTTCCCATANAAATTTTCCTTTCCCATACGTATAGAGCAATAGTAGTTTCATTTGCTGAAGCTCCCAGAGGTGGATGGGGAAAATTTTCCTTTCCCATACGTATAGAGCAATAGTAGTTTCATTTGCTGAAGCTCCCAGAGGTGGCGCATAGAGCAATAGTCATCTCATTTGTCCCGGAGGTGGATGGTGAAATTTTTTCTTTCCCATACGTATAAAGCAATAGTCATTTCATTCGCTTAAGCTCCCGGAGGTGGATGATGGAATTTTTTCTTTCCCATACGTATAGAGCAATAGTTATTTCATTTTGTGAAGCTCCAAGAGATGGATGATCAAAATTTTCTGCCTATAGAGCAATAGTCATTTCATTTTGTGAAGCTCCAAGAGATGGATGGTAGAATTTTTCCTTTCCCATACGTATAGAGCAATAGTCATTTCATTTTGTGAAGCTCCAAGAGATGGATGGTGAAATTTTTCTGCCTATGCCTATAGAGAAATCCTTATTTCATTTTTTTCAGCTTCCAGAGACGGATAGTAGAATTTTTCCTTTTATAAAGGTTTGGGATTAAGAATATAGTTTGGGTGACAGATAGAGGGATATTAACCTCTTCAAATATTAATCAGCTAGTTAGGATTTGCAGAAAAAGTCTTTTTAAGGAGTAGGAGAGTAGGGGAGTAATTTTTTTGCCCTTCAAGTAAACTAAAAGTCAAGCAAAGTCTCAAAAAAAATCGCCACGAAAATTAATTAGGTAGCTCCAGAAAATGTCAGAGCTTGGCCTCGAACATCAGAATTAAATTCACCACGATTAAACACAACATTTCCCCCAACAATAGTAACAACAGGCCAACCAGTTAAACTCCATTCTTCAAACGGACTCCAACCACATTTTGTCATTAATTCCTCTCTCAAAACAGGGCGATAATTATCCAAATCTACTAATACTAAATCCGCATCAAAACCAGGAGCGATCGCCCCCTTTTTTGGAATCCCATAACCCTTAGCAACAGCAGTAGACATCCAATTAGAAACTTGAGCAACAGAACATCTTCCCTGCATAGCTTGAGTCAACATTAAAGGTAAAGAAGTTTCCACACCAGGCATTCCCGAAGGAGTATTCGGATAACCTTTACCCTTTTCTTCCAAAGTATGAGGAGCATGATCTGTCGCAATAAAATCAATTACTCCATCTAACAAAGCTTGCCATAAAATATCATTATCGCGAGCAGATTTTAAAGGAGGATTCATCTGAGCTAAACTGCCTATTTTTTCATAAGCACTCGTATTTAATAACAAATGTTGAGGCGTAACTTCAGCAGTCACCCAACTAGGTTTATCCTGACGCAATAATTCCGCTTCATCTCCAGTCGAAGTATGCAAAATATGTAACCTTCGCTCATACTTTTTTGACAATTTCAAAGCCATCTTAGTTGCCAATAAAGCAGCTTCATTATCCTGAATTTGTGAATGAATAGCAGGGTCAGAAATACCAGCAAACTCTTTTTTCCTTTGATCAATTCTAGCTTGATTTTCCGCATGAACAGCAATTAACCTTTTTCCCCTAGCAAAAATAGGCTCTAACTTTTCCTCCGTATCTACTAACAAAGGTCCGTGCATAGAACCCATAAAAATTTTAATTCCAGGAGTAGGATTAGCTGTTAATAAATCGGGTAAATTTTCTGCCGTTGCTCCAATAAAAAAACCGAAATTAACCAAACACTTTTGAGCTGCCCGTTGTAACTTATCATCCAATGCAGCTTGAGTAGTAGTCAAANGCAAAAATAGGCTCTAACTTTTCCTCCGTATCTACTAACAAAGGTCCGTGCATAGAACCCATAAAAATTTTAATTCCAGGAGTAGGATTAGCTGTTAATAAATCGGGTAAATTTTCTGCCGTTGCTCCAATAAAAAAACCGAAATTAACCAAACACTTTTGAGCTGCCCGTTGTAACTTATCATCCAATGCAGCTTGAGTAGTAGTCAAAGGTTTAGTATTAGGCATTTCCAGAAAAGAAGTAACACCACCTTTCACACAAGCTCGACTAGCAGTAAATAAATCTTCCTTATGTTCTAATCCAGGTTCCCGAAAATGTACCTGGGGGTCAATTACTCCCGGTAATAGGGTTAAACCTTCGGCATCTATGATTTTTTCTGGAGCTTCAGAAGATGAAATTTCTGGAGCAACTTGAATAATTTCTTGGCCTTGAGTTAGCACATCACCAATCAAAAATTCCCCATCGGGTAGAAGGATGCGGGCGCGACGAATCAGCAAAGAAGAAATAGTAGACATAATAAAAATTGGGTTTTAAGTTTCTATTGTTTTAGGAAGTAGGAAGTAGTAATCGGGGAAACAGGAAATAGACAAGAAGAAAAACAACTGTACCTTAGTAACTTGAGAAACGCTATAATGTT
>NZ_LGSU01000515.1 GCF_002260545.1 Hydrocoleum sp. CS-953
CCTAGCACTTTTTTTCCCCTATCCAAGGGGAGGCTTTAAACCACAATTATTTAATTAATAATTAATAATTAATTATTCGGTAAGAGAAAGTAATTTTGCGATTACTGTATAACCGCATTTTATATAACTGCTTGAAAAGTCGTCATTGCCACGATAGGAAGCAATCTCAGAGGTTTCATAAGATTGCCTCCTTCCACTCCCTTCCACTCGCAATGACTTGGCTATAGCAATTATCCAGATTCTACAGCGGTTTTCCTGCACGGTAGACCTACGGTAGGGACTAACCATGGTTAGTCCCTACAAGGCTTTTTGTTCTTAGGAGTGTGTTCCATCTTTCTGAAAATCGCTATAAGCAATAGAAGAAAAATTATATCATGTCCGGATAATTAGCGAGCAAAAACTTTCTCCTTTTTATACTTTCTCCTGACTTTTCAGGACTGACTCCTCCCTCCTTATTTCTAACTATTCAACCGGACATCATATTACCTATTCCCTAGCGCTATAGATACTGTTCTATAAAACTGATACAAATTAAGTTTGGTTCTAATGGATTTCATGTATGTGTGAACACATTCTGTCTAATAATATGCGAGTGTAACGTATTATATCGTTATTCTTTGATTAAGTTAATGCTCCTAGAAATGCCAGAATATACAGGAAGAGCGATCGCGAATTCTGTCCCCTTTCCAGGTTGTGAAATTACTTCTATTTTTCCCTGATGCTTTTCAATAATCTGATAAGAAATTGACAGACCCAAACCAGTCCCCTTTCCGACTGGTTTCGTTGTAAAAAAGGGGTCAAAAATTTTATCTTTGACTTCTGTTGGTATTCCTGGACCATTATCTCGAATTTTCACAAATACTCGATCTTCAGCTACCTTTTCCGTTTGAATAACAATCTGTTTCGGTTGAATATCCGATTCTAGCATCGCATCAATAGCATTAGCGATAATATTCATAAACACCTGATTTAATTGAGCCGGATAACATTCCACCAAAGGTAAATCTCCATAATTTTTGAGAATTTCAACTCCCTGTATGAGCTTATGACTGAGAATTAACAGTGTGTTATCAATTCCTTCATGCAGGTCTACAGATTTGACCTGACTTTCATCCAGCCGAGAAAAATTCCTTAGCGACACTACAATATTCTTAATCCTGTCAGTTCCCATCTGCATAGAAGAAATTATCTGGGGTAAATCTGATATTATATAATCAATATCAATCTCATCCATTAAATCTTCTATTTGCGGATGTGAATCAGGATACAACTGTTGATAAAGATTGAGTAAATCAAAGATATTTTCTGTATATTCCTGAATATGGCTGATATTACCATGAAGAAAACTAACTGGGTTATTAATCTCATGGGCAATTCCCGCCACCATCTGTCCGAGACTAGACATTTTTTCTGTTTGAATCAGTTGTGCCTGGGTTTGTTGCAGGTCTTCCAAAGCTTGTGTGAGTTCTGTTGTGCGTTTTTCTACTCTTTGATTCGCTAACTTTAATTCTTGGGTGTACTCTCCTACCCATTGTATTAGCTGATTGAGAGAAGTAGCTAATAACCCCACTTCATCAGTAGTGCTGACTGTAGCTTGCAGGTGAAAATTAGATTCTGCTGTCACCCGTTGGGCAGTTTCAGTTAAAGTTTTGATCGGACGGGCGATCGCTCCACTGGTATAAAAAGCTAAACCAGTAGCGATCGCCACCGATAGCACCATGCTGCCAATAATAATTTTTAACCGCAAGACTTCCGAACGCAGCAGTTTGTTATTAGCTATGGTTTGCTCTTTTCTCGCTCTATCTATTAACTGGTTTAAACTTTCTGAAAGTTTCTCAAACTGAATGCGAATTTCAATAGCCTCTTTTCCTGTGTTGACAGCTAATACCCGTTGCTTGGCAGTTGGGATCTCTTTTGGTGGCAAATTAACCGGATCTATTTCCTGCCAAATTCTTTCCATTAATTGAGCATACAAATCCCATGTCTGACGATAACTTTGCAATACTTCTTGAAAAACCTCCTGGTTAACTACCAATTGATTTGATTGATTTTCAATCATATCGTTTAGAGCAACCATTACTTCTTTTAATTGCTTACTCTTCCCCAAAAATTTAGTTGTTTCATACTTAAACCATACAGGACTGCCAACTACAGCAGCTAGTTGTTGGGGATGGAATTGTACCTGCCAAATAGCACTTTCTAATTCCTTCAATAGATTCAACTCATTCCGTATCAATGTTAGCTGCTCTTGGGCTTGTCTTTGGTAATAGTCTCCTACAATTAGTCCGAGCATTGTACCCAACACAGCAATACCAACTGCTAAAGAATAACCATAGCCAATTTTTTGGGCAATAGTTAAACCTTGACTCCAGCCCTTAACTAGAGAGAAAAGTTTCCCAGTTCTCATACCGCTTACCTCATCAGTAGCTTGTTATCTGCATTACTTAAGAAAATCATCTTCTCCTATCGCTTTATAAACCTCACGAATCATATCATAATCACTATCATTAGCAGGAGCTAGGGTAGCATCTTTGAATTTAGAAGCAAAAGCTGGCACAGATAAGATAGCTTGTAGCAGTTTTTCCTGATTTTCCAACATCCGCCTACCAATTTCATCTACTAACATCGGTTCTAGTTTGCTACTAGCAATAAATACATCATTGGGAAGTGGTTTACCCTTGGCAAGTAGGGGATAATCCTTCTCGGATGCACCCTCGTTTTTCAGAGAACTTTCGTATCTGTGCAAAGTTCTTCCCCACGCATCAACCTCACCATTTTTTAATCCTTTGAGGCGATAATCGTCTGAACTGAGAATTTTTACATCAGATTTAGGATTCAATCCAGCATCCATCAGCATTTTAATCTGTCCAAGATAGCTCCCCGTAATCCCAACCTTACCTAACTCAAGAGTTTTGCCTTTTAAGTCAGCTAATGACTTAAGATCGCTATCTTGACGAACAGCAATAGCTGCAAGGTAGTTAGGACGTGTTAGGGCAACAATTGGCACAGCATTTGTCCTTGCCTTAATAATCACATATTCTGATGGCCCTGCTAGAACCAAATCTACTAAACCCAACTGTAGTGCTGTTGCTACTTCTACAAAGTTATCAACAGGAAAAAATTCAATTTTTGTCTCTAAAACCTGCTCCAAAACAGTTCTAAATGGTTCATAATCACGTTGTAACTCTTTGATACCTAGAGCATCGCTCACAGCAAATAGCAGTTTCTCTTTCTCCTTGAGAAGAGAATTATTATTGCTACGCTGATTATTTGTGGCTGCTGTACAGCCAGAAGCAAAGAGGAGTAAATACCAAAGAAAATGACGTCTCAACATAGTAAGTATTTTTTCATTAAGGTGTTAGGTTAGTTTTATTGAGAATATCTGGTAGTCCTGCATGGTAATGGTGAGGATATATATTTTTTAATTTCTCCCCATCTCCCCATCTC
>NZ_LGSU01000516.1 GCF_002260545.1 Hydrocoleum sp. CS-953
GCGCGGAGATTCTCCTGAAAACAGGATTCTTGGTTCAATGAGTCCACTTAAATCAGATACCTTGCGATACCTAAGCCAGAGATGTTTCTCTCCCCAAGCGTTTACTCTATTTCAAGAGCCTGTTCTCGTATGCCCTACGGTACAGTTCAAACCTAAAAAAACTTTGGTTCTCTGGTACTTGTTGCTTAGAGCTTTTCCATACACAACCATTCGGAGTGCAAAACCCCATAACTCTTCTCTTGGTCAGCATTCCCTCTCTTGGTGCGCGTTCCGCAAGCGACTTGCCTCTTTCAGAGGAGCTTCGCTAACGTCGTCGCGGGGTCGCACCGCAAGCGAGCTGACGGCGACGCGGGGTCTGACCGCAGTTTTCAAGGTAAATGGCGCTACTGATTAAGTAGCTAGGTTTTTAGAGTGGTTGAATACCTTTCCACTTTTTCTAGCATAACACAAAGTCCCCCTAAAAGGGGGAGGCTCTAAACCCAATTTTTCGGTAAGCCCTGTAGATGTTTGAGATATTTTTAGCATATTGAGGTATTTCTTTTATTGCTCTTGGTTCCAGCCATTTTTTCCCTCAAAAACATTCAAGTCTGCCTAGGCTTTACGGACAAAGAACAGCTTAAAATGGATATTATAATTATAGGATTATAGGGTAAATTTTCCCTAATCAACTAATCAAAAGCTTGGCCCAGAGTAGCTAGTATCTCTAATCGGAAGCTGGGAGCCAACTTAAACAAATGGTCAATTAAAAGGAAAGATAAAATTATGGGATTATTTGATCGGATTGGTCGTCTCGTTAGAGCTAATGTTAATGAGATGGTAAATAAGGCTGAAGACCCTGAGAAGGTTCTAGAACAGTCTATTATTGATATGCAGGAAGATTTAGTCCAGTTGCGTCAGGCAGTTGCTAGCGCTATTGCTACTCAGAAACGTAGCCAACAACAGTATAATCAAGCTGAATCTCAAGCTAATCAATGGTACTCCCGGGCACAGTTAGCTCTGCAAAAGGGAGATGAAAATCTGGCCAAGGAAGCTCTACAGCGTAAGAAGACTTATTCTGAAACAGCAAACACTGTAAAACTATCTTTGGACAGTCAAACAGCTCAGGTAGAAACTCTAAAAAGGAATCTGACAGCTTTAGAAGGTAAGATTTCTGAGGCTAAGACTAAGAAGGATATGTTGAAGGCGAGAATGACCGCTGCTAGGACTCAGGAGCAACTTAATAATACAATGGGTTCTATTAATACTAGCGGGGCAATGGCAGCTTTTGACCGGATGGAAGAAAAGGTCTTGCAAATGGAGGCTCGTTCCCAAGCTACAGCAGAGTTAGCTGGTGGTGGTGGTTTGGAAGAGGATTTCCGAAAGTTGGAAGCTAGTAGTGATGTTGATGATGAGTTGGCAGCGATGAAGGCACAACTTACAGAGAGTTCAGCAGTTCAGGGTAAATTACCAGCTTCTCATCAAGGTTCAGCAGAAAAATCGGACGTTGATAGTGAGCTGGAGGATTTGCGTAAACAACTTGACAAAATGTAAACTTTAATTTTCTATTTCAATTGATCTTTACACTAAGACTTTTAGCTTTGATAGATATTTAGCTCTCTCCAGGATAAATCCCATGTTTGTTTCGCTGCACGAGATGAAAAGCACAACTTTTACAGGAGACAAGAGGCGAATAGCTTCAATGTGGGATTAATCCTGGTCTTAATTGTGATCTAGGTTGATTTTCTATCTACATTCTTCTTGAATTTTCATATCATTTTCGGTTAAATACTTCTAAATAATAAGTAGGTGTATGTAAAAAAATCACACCAATATGTAAGTGTTAGGTAAAATATAGAAATTGTTTAATCTCTTTCTGCTTCGTCTTCTTATCTACTATTCTTTCTTCCTTATCAAGGATTATTTTATATCTAATTTTACTTACTTGCTTAGGTAGTAGGAGATTAGGGAAAATTATAATAATTGTTCTCAATATCGAACAGAAGGTTTTTATAAATAACTATCCTAGCTTGATAGGACAGAGAATATACTTAAATTAATACAGTATTATACAGCTAGGGATGAAATAATAACCTTTTCCACAAGAAAAACCTACAACAAAAGTTTTGTTAAACTCCAAAGCCAACTCAACTCCCATGTTTCGACTTGAAGAAGTTTGAAACACTTTTGAGAGAGTCAACCAAATTTAGCTGATGACCTTCAAGTTAAATAGAAGTAAATTCTATGATTATTTACTTCTATTTGCTCTTCAACTTAACTGAAATTAATTGATACCAATTAAGGATTAAAATTAAGATTAAAAAAAATCATGGTGGCAACAGGTTTTCATATATAATTAAATAATTTTAATTTACCTTGTTAATTAATTCAAAATATTTATTAACTTAACTATGTCTAATTTGCGCTGGCTAATTGTTAGTTCTTCTGCCTCTGGAGCTGGTTTTCTTTCTATTGTATTTTTATTTTTTACTTTCTTCTATCATAAATTTACTTTATCAGGTCTTTTAGTTCTATTGTTTGTATTAGTTTTTTTTATAGTAAATGTAGTATTTACTGCTCATTATTGTTCCAAGATTTATAGAGAACTATACATCAGAAAGAAAATGCAAACACAAATGAAAATGAGAGCAAAACCTACAAGATATCGATACTAAATTTTGAGGGAATAAATAATTTAAGACAATAGTTTAGCACAGGATATTTAGAGAATTTTGGTCAAGTTATCAAATTAACAAGCAAAGATTGAAACTAAGGCAAGTTTATTGCCATTTGGCTTAAAATAGGTTACAAATTATCTAAATTGCCGAATTTATTACCACCTAATTAATTACTAAAAATGTTTCATTTTCTCAACCCTATTCTTGGTCGTCATCCAGAACATATAAAAGCAAAGGTCGAAATTTATACTTGGCAAACTTGCCCGTATTGTATTAGAGCAAAACTTTTGCTTTGGTGGAAAGGTGTCAACTACATGGAATACAAAATTGATGGCAATGAAAGTGCCAGAAATAGTATGACTGAACGTGCTAATGGAAGTCGTACTGTGCCACAGATTTTTATTAATAATCAACATATTGGTGGCTGTGATGATATTTATGCTTTGGATCGCAAGGCTCAATTAGAGCCTTTATTGATTGACATACTCGCAGACTAAATCAAAAATTATAGGGTAGCATTTTCAGCAAAACTGATTCTATACTCATAGAAAGGACTTAGATGTGCAATATCCCTGTTGCCAAAACCTAAAAAAATAACGGGAGGAAGTTAGCCAGCCTGTTTTAACGGCTGGTTGAATAACGACACGCGGGTTTTAACCCGTAGTAAAAATCTGCTATACTAGAGATAGCAAGTAAGAACAAGGTTTGTCGCCATGACAAGAGCGCTAGTGCGGTGAAATTCCGGTGGACAGGAGACGGGGAATTAATTTCCTACGACGGCTGTTTGCGTAGCATTCCGAAGGAAAAG
>NZ_LGSU01000517.1 GCF_002260545.1 Hydrocoleum sp. CS-953
AAAAGCTGAGAATTTTCCGTAAAATTCCGAAAGTGGAAAATTTTGAGACTATCTATATCTAAGAGTTAGGAAAAATTTGGCTTTGCCAGATATATCTCTCCCAATTAGACTCTGACATTTTCGGGAAAATTTCCAAATTTTCTCTCAAATTCCCAAAGTGGAAAATTCTGAGACTATCTATATCTAAGAATCAGGAAAAATCTGCCTTTGCCAGATATATCTCTCCCAACTAGACTTAGACATTTTCGGGAAAATTTCCAAATTTTCTCTCAAATTCCCAAAGTGGAAAATTTTGAGACTATCCATATTTAAGAGTCAGGAAAAATCTGCCTTTGCCAGATATATCTCTCCCAACTAGACTTAGACATTTTCGGGAAAATTATCAAATTTTCTCTCAAATTCCCAAAGTGGAAAATTTTGAGACTATCCATATTTAAGAGTCAGGAAAAATCTGCCCTTAGCTGAGATAATGTTAATTGAAAAACTTGAGAAAGCTAAAACTACTATCAATCAAAAGGAGAAAATTATGTCACTTGCTGAAAATTTAGGACGTTTATTTGAAGTAGGATTTAATATTGGCATACTTGCTGATATTCAACACCAGAAATATCAAAATTACTTTGGTGATTTATATCTTCAAGATTTACAGACACTCAGATTACCAACTCTGGTTAGGAAAATCGCAGATGCAGAGAAAATATCTAGTCAAGGGAGTATTGAAAATCTAGAAAGATGGAGTCAATATTTTATTCAGAAAGGATTTATTGCTGGATTAAATTTTTTCCGTGAATATATTAAGTCAACTAATTGGAAACTCCACCTGAGAAAACCGGAAATTTTATACTATCAATGTAGCTTTGATGGAGATAATGCTTTTGGTTCTAACCCTAAGGATAGACAACAAGCAACTAGAAGATTATTATCTCAATTTTTATCTGCTGATGTTTTGAATAGCCAACTTAAGAATTACGTTACCAAGTACCACAAAAAAGGAGAATTTTTACAAGCAGATACTTTGATTTTGCTACGTTATCGCAGAGAATTTAGAATTATTTGTGTAGATTTGTCGATATTTTCAATTAAGTCAATGGAAGATTTAAAACCCCTGGATAATATAGAAGAATTACGCCGAATTTTGATGAGAGATATTAAACATATACGTTCTAAAAGTGTTTTTTCTAATCTCCGAATAGATACGGGAGATACTCAGGATTTGGGTTTAGAATTTTCCCCAGATTTGAAACGATATTTTACTGCTTTTAAACGTAAAGATAAGGAAACTACTAAGTTAATTCAAGCTGGTGCTTATGCTTATAGTTTCTATAATTTTCTCCAGAAAGAAACCGATATATTAGATAGCTCCAAGTCATTACTTTTTAATGCAGTAGGATATAGCGATCGCAACATTAGTTCTCTCTGTTTACAACCAAAAAATATTAATATTCTTGCTACTTGTGCAGAAATTTATCAAAATGAACCGAAGGAGCAAGAGATAAAAATTGCTCGTCAAGAAGTCTTGGAAAAAATTAAACTTAATGCCAAAAAAAGTTTTCAAAATGGTAGAAAATTTATCCAAGAATTATCTGTAGAAAATCTCTATGGTAAGGAGGATAAAATTACTCCAATAATTCATCAAGAAAAAATTGATGGTTTCTTTAATTCAGTAGGTATTATCCGGGATTATTTAGCAAAAGAAATGGATGTTACTACCAAGTCAACTTTAAGAAAAGCTCATGCTGAATTAATTGAAAAAGCTCTGGAAAGTGAGAAAACTTATGTATTTTTAACCGGTAATCCCGGAATAGGAAAAACTACAGCGATCGCCAACTTTCTAAAATCTCACATCAACGATGGATTTCTATTATTTTATGTTAGTCCTCGCACTCAAGTTAATGTCGATTTAATTAGTAAGTTTAAGTCGAAAAATGGCGAATCTTTATGTAGCGATAAAATATTTGGTCTCACCACAAATTCCATTATTATTAAAGAAAATAATGGCAAACCTACAGTTAGTTATCGTTCCAATATTCGTCAAGATAATTTCACGAAAAATACTGTCAATTTTATCCCAATTGGTAGGGGCTTGGTTACCAAGCCCCTACCAAAAACTGCCTGTACAAAGTCGCGATTTTATAGAGAAACGGAGGATAATATTAAAGATATTGGGGAAAAAAGTACGGGAGTTCTCTATAGTATCTGTCAGGGAATATATACCACTATTAATCAAAATATCTCTAATAATATTGTCGCTACAGTCTCGATTCAATCTTTAAGAAAAACACCGAATGGTGCAGATACTCTGAAGCATCTCCGGGAAATATTCAAAGATGCTTATAACCGAAATACAGGTGTGATGCCTGAAAAAATGCAAGAAATTTCTCAGAGAATAAAGCACATATTTATAATGATAGATGAAGTAACTGGAGATGATAGTGGGGTTAATTTTTTGCATGGAATTAAGGAATTGTTGAAAGATTACAATCTAACTAATCCTGAATTTGGATTTAATACAAAAGTCATTGTTGCTGATGCTTCTATTGTCGAAAAAGAAGTTATTCAACAACACTTATCCCAGACTTCTCCAGAACCAGATAAAATTTATTTTCGCCCTGTAGGGGAGATTCACGATTCGCCCTTAAAAGTAGAGACTTTTGAATTTAATCAACAACCAGCAATTGCTATTAATGCTAATTCTTATCCTGCTAGTAGTTTAGATATAACTTATAAAATTTTCCTCCAATGTTATGAATTTAATGAAGCCAAATTTCAAGATAATAATAAAGAGTTAATCAAAACAGTTCAAACCAACATTTTATCCGATATAAACTCCTATTTAGATAATCCCGAATCTAGTCAAATCTTAGTTTATATTCAAGATATAAGAAAGCTACAAGAATTAATAGACAAAATTAGTAAGTATCGAAAATTTGAACAATATACAGACTATCTGGAAATACACGCTAATTTATCCGGTGAAAAAAAGAGCAAAATAGAAGAATGTAAACAAGACGTCAAAGTTGTATTTATGACATCTTCAGCAAGTCGAGGTTTATCCTTTCCTAAAGCAAAAATTATCTTAGTAGAAATCCCTAAATTCCAAATAGAAAGAAATTTAATGGAAGTCATACAAGTTATCTATAGATCCCGAGGAGAATATTGGGAAAATAACACAGCAAAAACTTTAGATGACCAACCAAAACAAATAACCTTTTATTTGAGCGATCGCGCCATTTATTACCCCCAAGAAGAAAATACATCTTCACAAGAATATGCTGAAGAAAAAAAATTATCTTTAGCAGAAAGTTTATTAAATCTCTGGGATATTTTATTAATTCTCAAATTGTCAATAATGACAAGAATAACTGGTGCAGGTAGTTTAGGAATGAAAAAATTTATGATGATTCCTATTGGTGGAAAATCTGTTTCGGCTGCTGGAAATACATTTAGTAGTCAAGTAACAAATATGAT
>NZ_LGSU01000518.1 GCF_002260545.1 Hydrocoleum sp. CS-953
ATGTCCGGATAATACAATTTTGATAAATTTTTGCTACAAATAGCTAGGGGACTTTTTTAGGAGTCAGGAGTCAGGAGTCAGGAGGGAAGAGAAAAGAATTTGAATGTATAAGGAGGAGAAAGTTTTTTTACAACATATCAGGAATTTATCCGGATTTAAAACCTACTTTTAGTAATGAATAAAGTAATATTATGTCTGGTTGTATAGTAATGAATAATGACGGGAGGAGTCAGGAGTCAGAAGCCAGGAGGGCTAACCACTGAAGTCAAATAAGAAGTAATTATTAATTATTAATTATTAATTATTAATTGTTGAAAGAGGAGCTACGCTATCAGAAATGGTAGAATATCAAATCAGTTAGTATCAGGAGAATTAACGCCCCTACGGGGGGTTTGGTTTCCAAACCCCTACCCTTGTTGGAGTTTATGCCTGTTTTAGAACCTTATTTTCCAAAGCAAGCAGATTTGATATAACCTTTGCTTTGATTGCTATATATCTTTCTCTACAGCGCTTTTCAAGTTGATGAACCACATCTTTACAACCAAAACCTAGTAGGGAGGTTCCATGGAAAGTCCCTACTGTGGTCTACTGAAATGAAAACTGCTGTAAACCAAAACAGCAGTGAAGTAATTCCTTGGTTGGAACAATTACTTCACTGCTAAATACTGCCCTAAATAAAGGGTTATTTTTGATTTCAATTAACCTTATTAATCACTGACCAAGCTCGCAAAACTTCTGCAACACTCCACGCTTGAGCAATACAACCACGAGGTGTCATCGGTTCATTGCCATCAAAAATTTCACTGATACTACCAATACCATGCACCATTAAATGCTCTGCCATTGGTTTCAATAACTCCTCAGCTTTTACCGGATCATTATAAATTCGTAAATGCGCTACAGCATAAGCACCTATCAACCAACCCCAAACAGTACCTTGATGATAAGCACCATCACGTTGATAAATATCTCCACCATAAACACCTTTATACTTTGGATCGTCGCTAGCAAGACTGCGTAAACCATAAGGAGTTAATAGCTTTTGAGTGCATATATCCATCACCTGTTTTTCTTGCTCTGTTGTCAGGAGAGGAACATAACTATATTTACCCATTGCTGGCAATGATAAGGCAAATATTTGATTCGGTCGCAAAGAAGCATCATTACCATTAGGTGTATCTATTACATCGTAACAGTAACCACCTTCTTGATTCCAGAAACGAGCAAAACCCTTCTCCTTTATCAACCTTGATAATCTTTCATAATCTAGATTATTCTTACCCAACTGTTGGGCAAACTTATCCATGATTTGCAGAGCATTGTACCACAAAGCACTGATTTCAATTGGTTTCCCAATACGCGGTGTCACTACCCAATCATCTACTTTCGCATCCATCCAAGTAAGTTGACTACCTGTTTCACCTGCATAAATTAAACCATCATCAGCATCTAACTGGATATTATAACGAGTACCTCGACGGTAGGAGTCAATAATTTCTGCTAACACTGGAAACAATTCTGCTAATAATTTGTCATCTTCGGTTGCTTCATAGTATGCTCGAATTGCCTCAAAATACCAAAGTGTGGCATCTACAGTATTATAATCTGGTTTAGTTGCACCGTCGGGGAAGCGGTTTGGCAACATTCCTTGGTCAACATACTCAGCAAAGGTGAGCAGAATAGACAGGGCGACATCCAATTGTTTTGTACAAATAGTTAAACCAGGTAAACTAATCATGGTGTCGCGTCCCCAGTCTTCAAACCAATGATAACCTGCAAGGATAGTTTTGCCGTATGGATGTTTGGGCGATTTGCGATCGACAATAAATTGGTTAGCTGCTAATACTAATTGGTTGATCCAGTCTGGGGTCTTTTTGGCAGTAGGTTCAGCTTGTGTCTGGGTAAATGATTTCCAGAATTTAATGACTGGATTTTTTACTTCTGATTTAGGTGCCTCGACAGTGGCAAATTTTTGGATTATTTGTTGTTCGTAATTCTGATGAAAAGCTAGTTCTCTCTCGCCATTAGTAGTAGCATTTTCTTTTGTGCTGGCAACTATAGTTAGAGATTTTCCTACTTCTAATTGAGCATTGAAGGTGATGGCGTGTAGGTGGTCTTCTAATTCTTGTTGCCCCCGATATTTTTCTACTGCTAGGTTAAACCCATAATACCAGTCATTAGCAGGTTTAGAGACTACGGTTTTGTCGTCTATTTGGGGATGTGTCAGTAAGTATAGAGGGGTTGCTTTCGGAAAAGCTCTAATACAGATTCCTTGTTTTACCTTATCGGCCCTAACTTGCCAGTCGTTAGCATTGGTATTATGATGATGATCCCGATAGTTGATTAATGCTTTGATGGCTAAATTTAATGGTTGGCTACCACTAAGTAGTTTATAATGAATGTAAGTTGTGTTTTCTCCTTGCTCCATCCATATTCGTTTCTCTAATATTACGTCTGCAAAGGAAAATTTCCATACTGCTATTGTTCCTTCTAAATAGAAGCTTTCTATTTGTTTATAGCCTTCTGGATTTATTGTTCCATCTGCCCAACGGTTACAATATAGGGGGTAGTTTTCCTCTTTATATTCAGCAGTTTCGTCTAATTTTGTTAGCAGTAGAGTGCGCCCTAATGGGGGTTGGAGAGCTGCTATTAGTAGTCCGTGATAGCGACGGGTTAGGAGGTTGCTTATTGTACCGGAGGCGTAACCGCCTATGCCGTTTGTGACTAACCATTCGCGGGATTCAGCTATATTGAGATTACTACAATTTTCTCTTTCAAAACTGATAACCATAAAGAAATTGTTCACTATATATAGTTTTGCAGGGGTTTTTGTTGTAACCCGATTTCTTTATACCATATCGATCTGATTGATGTATTATCTCTAGGATTTTTTCCGTTTTTAATTTGAGCGATCGCTTAAACCTCAATATTTTTCTGGTACTTTAATTTTAGTTGATCTAATAGTCATGTGTAAGGGCGAGTTACAACCAATAACTTTAGTATATCAGAATTTTTTGGAGAATGCAACTTTATTTTCTCACGATTTTTTTGGTGCTTCACAAAATGATAGTACGCTCATTTCTTCTTACTTTCGATTTTAGCGATCGCTTCACTCTCACATACTTTATCGTCAATCTGACTTTTTTGGCGTTGAATAAAAAGTCATGTGTAGGGACGAACAACCCCCACTGGTAATTTTATTATATCAGAGTTATTTCCCGAATGCAACCTTTTTCCTTATGGAAGCTTCATACAATGAAAATTCTAGTCGTTTCTCAGATGTTAGTGTTGATTTTAGCGATCGCTTCACCCTCACATACTTTATCCTCAATCTGACTTTTTTGGCGTTGAATAAAAAGTCATGTGTAGGGACGAACAACCCCCACTGGTGATTTTATTATATCAGAGTTATTTCCCGAATGCAACCTTTTTCCTTATGGAAGCTTCATACAATGAAAATTCTAGTCGTTTCTCA
>NZ_LGSU01000519.1 GCF_002260545.1 Hydrocoleum sp. CS-953
CTCTATTTGTTGTTCCCTTTTTTGTTCAATCTGCTGAAATGGCTGAAAAAGTTGTTTTATTTGTTCTGCACTTATCCCTATTCCTGTATAAAAAACTGACGAAAACTATAGCTCGTAAAAATTTATTAGAAGATATTCCTCGGTTTATAGTAGCCCAAGCTGGAATATTATTTGCAGTTAGCTTAGTAACAATCCAAACAGGTATATTAAACGGTTTTGCTCGTTCCACAACCTTATTAATAGATAAATCCAATGCAGATATTTGGATTGCCTCTGATGAAATGGTTAACTTCGAGCTGACAGACCCCCTACTTTATGGCCAATTAAGCCAGGCAAAAACTATACAAGGTGTCCAGCAAGCAGAAGCCTTAATTTTAGGAGGGGTCAGATGGCGACCTCAGAATGGAGAAATGAGTCCATTAATGGTAATTGGATTCAACCCAGATGGACAACTATTTAATCCAGGAAATGTCATTGAGGGAAATGTCAAAGACCTAAAAGAACCTTTTGCAGTAATGGCCGACCAAAGTAGGTTATCCAGTATGCTCTCAGAAGGAATAGGAACAACAGCGATCGCCGGTTCCTTACCAGCAAAATTAGTTGCAGTGACAAAAGGTACTCAATCAATTGTATCAAGTACCCTATTATTTACATCCCTGGAAAATGCCAATACCTACATAAGTGCAGGTATTAACGCTGAAGTTAACTGCAAAGTAGTAGGAGCAGGTAATCTCCAATGTACAAAAGTAGTGGACAAAAAAGACCCCACTAAAAAGTTAGAGGAAATACCCACACCCAAAAAGTTAGAAATAGCAGACCCGATCGCTTATATATTAGTTAAAGCTAAACCAGGTGAAGATTTACAAGCATTAAAACAAAGAATAGAAGAGGAAATAAAGGGTACTAATGCTTATACTAAAGAGGAATTATCTGAGAAAACTAGATTTTTTTGGTTAGCAAGGACAAACATTGGTTTAGTTTTGGGAATGGGAGCAGTAGTAGGTGTAATTGTGGGCATAGTTGTGGTAGCTCAGATTTTGTATTCTTCTGTGTCCGACCATATTAAAGAGTTTGGCACCCTTAAAGCAATGGGCGCATCGGATAAAGAATTATATGCAGTAATTGTCGAGCAGGCAATCTGGATGGCAGTTTTGGGTTATATTCCTGGAATGCTGGTTTGTTTAGGATTGAGTGGTTGGGTGGCCAGTAAGGGAATTATTATTTTGATTACACCTTGGTCTGCACTAGGAGTATTGGGTGTAACCGTTATAATGTGTGTCGGTTCAGCTTTCTTCGCAATTCAAAAAGTAACTCGCATCGATCCAGCGATCGTATTTAAAGCTTAGGGATCTTTTGATTTGTCCCCAAATAATAGAGGGTTTCCCGTTGTTATGAGGTACAAAATTTTAGGTTTGAGGGAACAGGGAATAGGTATGGAGGGAATAGGGAATAGAAAAGAATAAAAACAACTGTACCTCATAGCTTCGGAAACTGCTGTATTTATCGCCCCTACGACTCCTGACCCTTCCCTCTACTAAAAGACTTATTCAGCAAACCCTAAATAATTATTAAATCTCTGGTCTAACTTGATATTTATCACATAGGTTACAAGTATTTTTGTAGATATTTAGATGTAAATTTAATCAAGAAAATAAATAAATAAATATAACTAGAAATACATAGTACCTTTGCGTAATATCATGTCCGGATAAGAGCGTGATAAAAAAAACTTTCTTCTTTTTATACTTTCTTTCTCCTCTCTTCCCTCCTGACTCCTGTAGGGGCGATTTCCGTGCCGGAATGCTCCTAATTACGCGTTTACTAAGTATTCCGTAGAATCGCCCCTACGACTCCTGACTCCTC
Source organism: Hydrocoleum sp. CS-953 (assembly GCF_002260545.1). Taxonomy (GTDB): domain Bacteria; phylum Cyanobacteriota; class Cyanobacteriia; order Cyanobacteriales; family Microcoleaceae; genus Trichodesmium. Next base: position 1,864 of record NZ_LGSU01000519.1, read on the forward strand.
CCTCATTTATTTATAACTATTCAACCGGACATGATATAAGTCATAATTTATAGATATATATAGATATATATGTGATACCAGTTTGATAAATCTTTACTACAAATATTTAGGTTACTGCTTAGGAGACAGGAGTCTCTCTGTAAGCATTCAGCCGTCAGCTATCAGCTATTAGCTATCAGCTATTAGCTTATTAGCTATTGCTTTTGGTAGACGATAAAAGCTTTATTGATTGAACCAGAATTAAATCTTCAGGACTTACGCAAAGGTACTATGTATAGAGTTAAAAAACTATTGCGTAATAGTTTTAAACGCTATATATAGCGTTTCTGCGTAAGTCCTAATCTTATTACAAAAGTCTGCTCCCTTGAGCTTAAAGTATATATTCATTAAACTCCATCCTTAAGGGCGAGATATTATTGCTGTTTGCTCCGCATTCCGCAGGAAATGCTTACTCAGGATGAATAGTTTTGATACCATTTTTCATGTATTAGTTGATCTTTGTCGTCAAATAGATATTTCCTAGAAAGTATTTTAATACTGCTGATTATTTGTAACATTATTTTTTCACGCTTGGTATTACAAAAATAATGAATTTTGGGAACATCTAGGTTATAAAATATAAGTATAATCATCAAAAATAACCGTGATAATACTTACTTCTAAGACCAATCTAAACCCTAAATTTATACTGTATAATTACAGATACATTCTTTTTAGAAAATAAAATTCTATAGTAGTCAGGGATAGGTAGTTTGCCTAAAACCCCCACTACNCTTCTAAGACCAATCTAAACCCTAAATTTATACTGTATAATTACAGATACATTCTTTTTAGAAAATAAAATTCTATAGTAGTCAGGGATAGGTAGTTTGCCTAAAACCCCCACTACATTGTTGAAAAAATATAGTGAAACTATTCAACCATAAGTTTAGAAATATTAACTTTTGAACGATAGCTAATACCTGATAATAAAAATATATAATAAAAAATCCTTAAAATGAAGAAAAGTAAAGTTGGACATAATAATCCATATGATCGCTCTCTACAAACCTTAGCTAGAGCGATAACTCTATCTGAGGGTGATTTTTCCCTAATTTTAGTCCGTTGTAATTCTCCAGAATTAAGAGAAGAAATCCTCCAAAAATTCAAAGCAGAATACCCTGTAGAATACCAAGAATTAGCATTAGAAAATTTTACAGATACACTTTACTCCAGTATTAATCAAAATCTAAATAATCGTTTCCCCAAAGCTTTAATGGTTAAGAGTTTAGAGTCAGTTAATACCTTAGATAAAGTGCTAACTACAGCTAACTTAGTTAGAAATAACTTTCTAAACTTTCACTTTCCCTTAGTCTTGTGGGTGACAGATGAAATTCATAAAAAATTAATTCGTTTAGCTCCTGATTTACAAAGTTGGGCATCATCAGGAATTAGCTTTGAGCCTAAATATGCTTAAACCGAAAATTAATCATCAAAAAAATGACTCTGAAGCATGGCCGAAAACCTTAGAGTCTAAACGTTATGAAAGAGCTAGATTAAGGATAGCTAAATTTGATGCCAAATTATTAAAGATATTAGGACAGATTTTAATAATTTGTAAAATTTAAACAATAACTTAATTA
>NZ_LGSU01000052.1 GCF_002260545.1 Hydrocoleum sp. CS-953
TTTCCTGTGATGCTCATGTCTCCCTTAATGTTCCTCCAAAGTCCGGTGCGCTGGTTACAAGCTATTTCTCGATACCGAGGCACTACCAGAAAAGGGCGCCGAAAAGATTATCATCTTAACTAATTACAATTTTAGATTTTCTAAAAACCAGTTTTTTAGACCTTAAGTCTGTGGAAAAATTCGAGATTTCACTTGAGCTAAATTAGCAATTTTGAGAATTGATAATTTAGCAGATAAAACTTTGATATACCACAATCAAAATTTAACCTTATACATCTGAAATAATTCTCCTGGTTGTCGCTTGACTATTTTTCCCCCCCTAGCTTTAATCATTTTTTCCCAATTTTCTAAGGGTTCCAAAAATACTTCTGCGCCTAAATAAGTTTCTAAGATTGCCCAATTTTCCGCCATTGGTTGTTCTGGGTTAACCACATCAAAAACAAATTGACATTCTAATTTGAGAACCCGTTTTACTTCCTTAACTACCTCTTCCCAATACTCTAGAGGATAATAACAACTAAAACCTGTAGCGATCGCCAAGTCAAACTGATTTGCTTCATATTTCAACTGATGAGCTGGCCCTAGTTCTACTCCTTTAAATAATTTATAATTGAGTAGAGAACCTCTTTGATTCAGATTATCCCTGGCAATAGTGCTAATTTCTTGACCATAAAAAAAAGCCTCCCAATCTCGCCAAGGATAAATCAAAAAACTCACCCCACAACCAATATCCAAACACTTTTGATTTTTCTTAGGTTTAGCTATTTCCCAAAAAGGAGAAACTATTTTTGTTGTGAGATTACCAGAGGCATAATCGTGAAATATTGGCATTGCTTCGACTTCCGAGGGTAATTCAAAAGATTCTCCACGGTACTCTTGATCAAAGCGAGCTTGTACTGCCATGATTTGAGTATGCCAATTATCTAAATTTTGTTCAGCAAACCAGGAAGATTTTTCCTGATTTGAGGGTAAGGGAGACTTTTTTTCAGACATTTTTCCTCTATCGTCTATAACCTTTAAGAGCTTTTGTAAAGTTCTTACGATAAGATTTGTTACCAATTAATAAAACAGGCCACAATATAGATAATAATAAACGATTCTGAAAGCTTCTAGAAAAATTTGTCCGTTCAAATCCATTCCAGAACTTCCAGATTCCACCCCCGTATACAACCAGCAATAATAAGCTAATTAAGGTACCCATGGCACAAAAACTCTTATAAGGTTACTTATTTTGGACACAGCTCAATCAAATTATTGAATTAATCTTAAATTGGGCTTCAGTTTGAATATTTATAGGATTATTATAACTCTATTATAAATAAGACACTTATGATTACTAAATTACAATTAGATGATATTCAAACAAGACCTCACACTCTTTTCTAACCAAATTAGGAGAGATAAAAAGGGGCGTTGCACAATCAGGAATGATGAAATCTGAAAGTAGATATTTTTGGATAATTCTTTCCTCAATATATATACAGTTTAAAATCTATTATCATTCTTTAATGTGCAACCCCTAAAAAGGAGTAGTGCATTCAGTTCGAGTCGAGTCGTCTTTCAATCAATAACTGATAGAAAGAAAAAGGAGTAGTTTCAATAATGGATAATTGATAATGGATAATGGATAATGGATAATGGATAATTGATAATGGATAATTGATAATGGATAATGGATAAT
>NZ_LGSU01000520.1 GCF_002260545.1 Hydrocoleum sp. CS-953
CTCCCCTACTATCTTAATCATAAGTATTCAACCAGACATGATATAACTCTGTGGAATGGTGTATTTGAAAATCTTAACGGTACTTGGTTGCGGTGGTGTGATGCTGATGGAAATGTAATTAAAACCGGGGCTGAATTATACCATTTTGAAAAAAGAATGTTACCAATAATAACAACTATTAAAAGGTTTTACAGTAAATGTTTATTTGACAAAAAAGACGATTATAACATAAAAAATAGTCTCAAATTTATTCATTCTGACTCCTGTACGGGCGATTCGCGTTTGCGCAGCATTCCGTAGGAAATCGCCCCTACCTCTCCTGACTCCTAAGCAGTAACCTAAATATTTGTAGCGAAGATTTATCAATTTGGTATTAGCCGTAGAAAAAAATCTTGAAATATTCCAAAAAGATACTCAAATTAAACAGGCACTATTATTGACAATTGAAATAGGATTAAAACTCAAGTTTAGTGATGAAGGTATGGCGATTTTCTCGGAGATTTCAGAAATAAATGATGTGAAATTATTAGAGGCTATTGTTTCTCAAATTCCCAATCTTGCCTCCACAGATGAATCGCAAAAACTGTATTCTGAATAATATCAAATTTACCCAAAAACTAAGGTTTCAAGCGCCCCCTATATGGGAGGAAAAAAGAAAAAATTTTCCTTTTAAACAATCTTCTTCTTTTTACAAAGAGGTAATTATTAATTGTTATATAGAATCCGGTTAAATACTTATCGTATAGCTCTAGGAGTCAGGAGTCGTAGGGACGATTTCCGTTCCGGAATACTTCGTAAACGCGTTTGCAGAGCATTCCGTAGGAAATTGCCCGTACAGGAGTCAGGAGAAAGAAAAGATTTAGAACTCAGAAGTCAGGAGTCAGCAGAAAGAAAAGATTTAGAGCATGAATTTTTAAATTCGCCCACGCTAGAAAATCTGTATTAAGAGAAAGTAATTTTGCGATTACTGTATAACCGGATTTTATATTATAGCAACAGCCAGGGCGATTAGGACATAGACTGATGATGAATCAAAGACCACGGAAACACTTTTCCAACTGTTCCCTGTTCCCTGTTCCCTGTTCCCTGNATTAGGACATAGACTGATGATGAATCAAAGACCACGGAAACACTTTTCCAACTGTTCCCTGTTCCCTGTTCCCTGTTCCCTGCTATAATTATTAATTATTAATTGTTAATTATTAATTATTGAAAAATTAGCCAGGGGTGAATTAACGTGTAATATCAACTATTAAACCCACCTCCTGGCAAACCTACTTTATAACTTTATTCTTCCAACCAAACAGAAACTGACCCACCATTACAACGAAACTCTGCCCAACCCCACTCATTAGTATAAATAGGTTCCTTAATATGTTCAGTGAGGTCATAAAACTTAGCATTAGCTTTACCTACTTCCATCCATTTGTAACCTGGAACGTTGTCACTCATAATTACAGCCATTGCTTTGGGATGTTCCTCATTACCCAAACGAGTCCAACCGACAGTATTGTAATGATCGAAATAATCATATTGTGCCCCATAAGCATAATATTTCCGGGCAAAAAGTAACTTATCAATTATCCAACGGTGGGAAGGTAAGAAAATATTGTAACGGTTGCCATCTTTCCCATAATCTTCATACTCTGCGCCATAATAGTCAGCATAAAAAACACAAGGATATCCTTCACGACGCAACAAAATAATCGCATAAGCTAAAGGCTTAAACCAAGGTTCAACAGGAGCCTCCAATGCTTGTAAAGGTTGGGAGTCATGGTTTTCCACAAAAGTCACAGCATTGACCGGACGTTCCTGCATCAAAGTACCATTGAGAATATAACGCATATCATAATGTCCGCCTGCCTTACTCGCATAGTAAAAATTGTAATGTAGAGGAACATCAAACACAGACATTCTGCCACCAACCGAATTAATATACCAGTGCAACGTACCAATATCGTTGTACCAATATTCCCCCACCATAAATAAATCCTTCTGAAAATGATGTTCTAATACATCTATCCACAGAGGAAAAAACCAAGATGAAATATGTTTGATAGCATCTAGACGGAAACCATCCACTCCCGTAGTTTCTATATACCACTTACCCCAACGTATCACTTCATCCCGAACTTCTTTACTCTGGAAGTCAACGTCAGCTCCCATTAGGTAAGCAAAATTTCCTTTCTCCAACGCCACATAATCATCAAAACTTTTCCCTTCAAATAGATATATAGTATTTTGTTCCTTGCTATAGTCATCATAATCAACNTTCATCCCGAACTTCTTTACTCTGGAAGTCAACGTCAGCTCCCATTAGGTAAGCAAAATTTCCTTTCTCCAACGCCACATAATCATCAAAACTTTTCCCTTCAAATAGATATATAGTATTTTGTTCCTTGCTATAGTCATCATAATCAACCGCATCAAAATGCCACCAATGCCACTCAAAGTCAGAATACTTTTTTTGCCGACCAGGAAACGGAAAATGAGTATAACCTTTAATATTACGCATTCCACCCTTGGGATGAATGCGGTCATCCTTAGAAAAAGGAGTAGCTTTAACAATTTCTGTTCCATCAGCACCCATACGGTGGTTGAGAACTCCATCAGCATAAACATCAATACCAACATTATGTAGAGCTTGAATAGCATCTAGATATTGTTGGCGATCGCCATATTTTGTTCTAACCGTACCTTTTTGGTCAAATTCCCCCAGGTCATACATATCGTAAACCCCATATCCCACATCATAAGTCCCCCCAATACCTTTGTAAGCTGGTGGTAACCACATAGCAGTAAAGCCTACATCTGCTAATTCTTGGGCCTTACTTTTTACTTCATTCCACAGGATCAGATTTGGGTCAATATACCAGTGGAAATATTGCATCATTACGCCATTAATTGCTGCCATTTTGGGAAATCCTGATAATTGCCAATATAATTATGGCTTTTTAGTAGAGGTGAGGCAATAGTATTTGTGTAGTTAGATATAGCAGTTCTCATAATGGTGAGGTACAAAATTCTAGCTTTGAGGGAACAGGGAACAGGGAATAGGGAATAGGGAATAGGGAATAGGGAGTAATGAAAAGATAAAAAGATAACTGTACTTCACGCTTCTTGGGAAACGCTATATTTGGGGCAGGTTTATTTTATCTGGTAGTTAAACTCGTTAATTTAAACTACAACCCGCCCCTACTATTGCAACATTTTAGCTGAGACAATCCACTACTAGACCGACACAGCTAAAATGATGCTTGAGGAAAATTGCTTAAACCTTTGTAAATTCAAGCTTTTCCCCAAAATATATTCCACTATTTTAGCTGAGACAATCCACTACTAGACCAACACGCCTAAAAATGTAGGTTGGGTAGAGCAGTAGCGAAACCCAACACCAGAATTGTTAAATACCTTTAAGAGCTTATACCATTTCTCAAAAACTTTATCTATTTCAGAGTTGGGGAGTTGGGGAGTTGGGGAGTTGGGG
>NZ_LGSU01000521.1 GCF_002260545.1 Hydrocoleum sp. CS-953
CATATATTCAATTTTTGCTCCTAGCAATAGGGAATATAAAATCTAGATACACAACAGCTTATATTTATTAACTCATTTATTTATTTAAAAGGCTGTTTGCGTAGCATGACCTAGGAAGAGCTGAGTGCTAATAGCTGAATGCTTACTATTTCTTGGTCATTCTTTGTGGTCATAGTTATCAGGTGTATGGTGAGGGATAGCAACATTTTTATTAAACTTTGTACGATTTATCAAAATTAATGTTACACTTGGAAAGTGTCAAAATAAGCCTAAAAATTGTAAAGATAATTAAAGGCTTAGATTACGTCAATAAATACTATTTAGAAATACAAATTTCAAGTATAGCAAAGTTTTTGAGAATTTGTATAACACAGCTTACGGTGTGACAGGCAAGCTAGAAAATATATATAGAAATTTTTTGGGAGATTAACTGGAACCATTATTCAAATAAAAAAGAGAGCTGATTAAGAATTTGGGTGAATTTGCTTTCGTAAATTTATATAGTAAAATCAAGAAAAAATACGATTAATTGACCAAACCATGATTAGTAAAATAGCATTAGCTCTGGCTACATTATCCATTCTTATACTAAATAATTCAATGATTGCCAGTGCTTTTACTACATCTATAAAACCTAATATATTGGTTCAAAAAGAGACACCAGAACATTTAGCAGCTCAAGCATTATACTACGCAGAAAATGCTTCAACCTTTAACAACCAACCTGAATATCAAAAACAATTGAAAAAGGCTAAAAAATTAATTTTAGCACTACCAAAATCTGAAGCTAAAAAGAAGTTAAAACGCGCTTTAGATATTCATCTTGTTGTTGAAGATTTACCTGATTGTGAGGATAGTAATAGTCAGCAAGACTTAAAAACACAAAACGAGTGTACTAGAAAAAAACTATCAAAAATTACCGATATTTCACCTTTTGCTGCTCAAACAGTTACACAATTAGAAGAAGAACTTCCCATTGACATTAGTTTTATAAGAATACGGCCAAGATTAGTACAAGACGCCATAAATTGGCGTAAATTTGTATTACCTGAAATTTAGAACTCTGTATCTCAATTAATAATGGATAATGAAAAGTATAGCAATCCGCGCTTATGTTTCACAATTCAAAAACTATAAATCAACTCCAAAACTCTTAGCCATTAACCATTTACTCCAAACCTATTCCCAAATAGTAGCAAGATTTTTGACACGAATAAAACTAGGATTGCTATATCTCTAATTATCAATTATCAATTATCCATTATCCATTGGTAAGAAGCTCCCTAAATAAAAAAAATGATTAAAATTCTTCATCTTTCTGACATTCATATTGGCAGTGGTTTTTCTCACGGTCGCATCAACCCAGAAACAGGTTTAAACACTCGCCTCGAAGACTTTATTTCTAGTCTAAAACTTTGTATAGATAGGGCAATTTCTGAACCAGTTGATTTAGTTTTGTTCGGTGGAGATGCTTTTCCAGATGCTACTCCTGCGCCATACATAAAACAAGCTTTTGCTGGTCAATTACGACGTTTAGTAGATGCTAAAATTCCCACAGTATTATTAGTAGGAAATCACGACCAACATTCCCAAGGTCAAGGGGGCGCAAGTTTAGGTATTTATCGGACTTTAGGAGTTCCTGGAGTTGTGGTAGGCGATCGCTTAGAAACTCACAAAATTCCGACTAAAAATGGTGCTATTCAAATTATTACTTTGCCTTGGTTAACTGCTTCTAATTTAATGACAAAATCAGAGACTGAAGGTAAATCTATGAGTCAGGTAAATGAGTCATTAATTGAAAAATTACGGTTAATATTAGAAGCAAAAATTCGGAGATTAAACCCAGAAATTCCCACCGTACTTTTAGGTCATTTAATGGCAGATAGAGCAAGTTTAGGAGCAGAACGTTTTTTAGCAGTTGGTAAAGGTTTTAATATTCCTGTTTCTCTATTAAACCGACCTTGTTTTGATTATGTTGCTTTAGGTCACGTTCACAAACATCAAAATTTGAATAAGTCTAATAACCCACCAATTATTTATCCTGGAAGTATTGAAAGAGTTGACTTCAGCGAGGAGAAGGAAGAGAAGGGTTTTGTTTTTATTGAACTCGAAAAAGGTGAAGCTAAATGGAAATTTTGTTCTCTACCAGTCCGAAGTTTTCAGACTATTAAAATTAATGTTTCAGAAGCAGAAAATCCACAAAGTGAATTATTGAAAGCTATTAGTAAATATCAGATAGAAAATGCAGTAGTGAGGTTAATTTATCAGTTACGTTCCGAACAATTAGACTTGATTGATAATAACGTTTTACATCAAGCTTTAACTGAAGCACATACCTATACTATTCAACCAGAATTAGTCAGTCAATTAGCAAGACCTCGTTTACCAGAATTATCAACAGGTAATAGTATCGATCCTTTAGAAGCATTAAAAACTTATTTAGAAAGTCGGGAAGATATTCAAGATATTCAGGAAGAAATGTTAGAAGCTGCTGGTAAATTACTATCAGGTAAAGCAGATTTATCAGAAGAAAATTCTGATGGTCAGTTAAGTTTATTTAGTAAATAAGGGAATATGGAATTTTATTAATGGATAATTATTGCTCTGCTGATTAAATATAAAAGCATTGACAGATAAAGGTTTTAGTATTTTTAGGTCTTGAAAAAGTACCTCCTTTTCACCTCTTGATGCACGGTTCCCGAAAAATCAAAAAGTTAGAATTTCTGGCGTATAGTTGGGCAAAAAAATTATTTCCCTACTCCCCTACTCCCCTGCTCCCCTACTCTTTAAAAAAGACTTTTTCTGCAAACCCTAATTAGGGCTGGCTGAATAAATCTAAAAGCCTTTACAGATAAAGCTTATAACCTTTGAAAATCGCAAAAAAATGCAGTTTTTTGACTTAAAACTACCAAAAAGTTAGGATTTTAGGCAGATCAAGGATATAAAAATAAAGCAACAATTATTCGGAATACTTTCTCCTTCTTCCCCCCCCTCCCCACACTCTGCTTTTTTCAGTAAACCCTAATTAGGGCTTGCTGATTAAATAGACATCTCCGGAAAATAAATAAACCTTTGAGTTAGATCGGCTAAAGAAAGAAAAAGTCACCATAAAAAATCCTTTTTCATGCCTTTTTCGTAAAAATATCTTGCCAGTTAAGCGTTCCCTGTTCCCTGTTCACTACTCCTCCAAAAAATCTATATCTTTTTCGGAGAGGTCTAATATAAAAGGATTGACAGATAGAACTTTTAACCTTTTTAGGTCTGAAAAAAGTACCTGGTTTTCAGCTCTTAATACTCGAACTCGAAAAGGAGCCTATTTTAGGCAAGAGTTGCGCAAAAAAAAATTACCGAATAATTAAGGTATAAAGCCTTCTATTTCAAGAGAAACAATGAATTTATTTTCCTTTTATTCAATCCTCTTCCTTTTAGGGAGAGGTAATTATAAATTATCAATTATCAATTATCAATTATCAATTATCAATTATCA
>NZ_LGSU01000522.1 GCF_002260545.1 Hydrocoleum sp. CS-953
GTTATAAACCCTCTCCATTTATAGAGAAAATAAAAGGTAATTATTAATTGTTGAACAAACTCCTATATTACTGCCAAAGATTAGCTAAATATTGACGCACATCAAAAAAATTATCCCAAGATATATAAGACTTTTGCCTTTCATCTAAATACTTAGCTAGGCGATCGCGTGCAAAAACCAACGATGCTTCTAAACCCATATTCAAATCTGTGACTGAATCTCCTATTGCTATTTTTTCACTAGCATCATATAAATTCATCACCTGCACTTTTGCCATTAACTCTGTGTCTCCTTCAAAGTCAGAATGTACCTGCAAAAAATTACCTGTATTACTGACATCCACAGCATAAATAGCTTCTACTCTATTTACTAAATCTCCCAATACCGTCTCTACCATAATTCTAATTCCACCAGAAACCACGACAAACCTTACTCCTTCAGCGTCAAGAAAATCTAATAATTCTATTAACCCTGATCGTATTTTTTTTGTCTTAGAAAATTCAATTATTTCTGGATAACGTTCTGAAGGTATAGCTGACAACATTTGGCGCACACCTTCTCGTAGAGTTATTCGTAATTGATAAATTTCTGGCATAACTTGAGCTGAAACTTCTGGTGCAAAATGCTTCAACATTGCCACAAAAGTTTCCTCGGCAGTAATAGTACCATCAAAGTCACAGAAAACAACAGGTTTTGAGCTATCTAACATTTTTATTGTTTTATATCAAATATGTTTAATATCAAATCCGGATAATTACTTAGTTATATCAAATCCGGTAGCATCGGTATAATTAGATGGTTAATCTAGGAGTCAGGAGTCAGGAGTCAGGAGGGAAGAGAATTTAGAAAGATTTACACTTTTGCTGATTTTTCGCGAACCGTAGATGAAAATTTTTTTTATACCGAACCCGAGCGGATTTGATATTATTCCGTCATTGCGACTGTAACGGAGTGGAAGGTTTGCGCAGCATTCCGTAAGGAAAGCAATCTCAGGGGTATTAGACATTGCTTCTAATCATAGCAATAACAAACGACTTAATTGCCAAATTTTTTAAAATTTCCTTCCCTTCCAAGTAAAGTTATATCATGTCCGGTTGAATAGTTATAATTAGAGCTTCGTAGTGAAGCTCTAACCCTATCTTATAGTTCGACTTGAGAGCTTTACTACAAACAAACAACAATTTTTTTATCACTAATTATCCGGACATGATGTTAGACATTTTCTTGGCTATTAATATAGAATCTGGGGTTACACAATTAGAAGTGATGAAATGCGAAAGTAGATATTGTGGGATAATTCTTTCCTAAGTATATGTTTATAGTTATATAATTACTTCAATCTCCCCATCTCCCATCACCCCATCACCCCATCACCCCATCTCCTCACTCCAACCCCAAAGCTTGAAAAAACGCCTTTACCCCTGCCTCTCTACCATCAGGATAATCCATAATTCCCGTACCAGCATTCAAAATCACATCCTGACCATAATCTTTCAAAACTTGAGATACCACACCTGGTTTAATACCTGCCGAAGGTACAGGAAAAACATCTCGACTCCGAAGAATATCTCTAATTTTTGCTTCTTCAGTAGGGTCGAAACCGAGACTACCATAACTAGCAGGATACAAAACTGCATCCGTACCAGCATGAGCCATCAAAGTTCCCAAGACCACCGGATAAGCCATACCATAGTTAGGAGCAGCACTTATGGCTCCTGCTAAAGCTGGATGAGCAAAAATCGGAACATTAATTTCTGGGTCAGCAGCCAAACTTTCTAATACAGAAAAACCATAAGATAAGACATTTAGTAAAAGTGCATTTGCACCTTCGCGCACTAATAACTTTGCGGTATCCAGTGGATTAGAACATTTCCCCAATTTACTCGTAACATTAACAGCATATAATACAGTCCGACCCGTTTTTTTCTTAACTTCCTCCAACACCTGACGACAAGCATCAAGACGTTTAAGAGTAGGAGCTTCCTCAAGATTTCCCATAATTTCGTCATCTTTAATAATATCCAAACCAGCATAAGCAACTTCTCTTAAAATAGAAGCATAGTCTTCCGTCGATAACCCTAACGCTGGTTTAAAAATTCCCATCAGTGGCGGGCGATCCTTTACTCCCAAAATTTCCCGAATACCTTTAATACCAAATTTCGGACGCAACCCATAATTTTCTGGTAGACGCACCGCTAAGACTTTAGCAGTACCCGCCATGGAATATTTACCAAAAATCATAGTTAACAGACTGGGAATATCTCCTTCCACATTTGCTTCTGGAAAAGCAACAGTAACTACACTATCCCCTTCTGGGTTAGTCACACCCTTGACAACTTTCCCTAAATGTGAGTGCAAAAACTTTTCTCTATGGGCAAAATTTGCACCCCAAGTACCTGCTGTTTGTCCCACTGCAATAATTTGGCCTTGTTTTTCAGCATCTACCTCTGGTGGGAAAATGTAGTCNCCGCCATGGAATATTTACCAAAAATCATAGTTAACAGACTGGGAATATCTCCTTCCACATTTGCTTCTGGAAAAGCAACAGTAACTACACTATCCCCTTCTGGGTTAGTCACACCCTTGACAACTTTCCCTAAATGTGAGTGCAAAAACTTTTCTCTATGGGCAAAATTTGCACCCCAAGTACCTGCTGTTTGTCCCACTGCAATAATTTGGCCTTGTTTTTCAGCATCTACCTCTGGTGGGAAAATGTAGTCAACCTCAATAGTCATAAATTCCTCAGTTAAACTTCTATTAAATAATTTATAGGGCTTTGTTGCATGAAAGTATATAACTGCCGCACTTGCTCCGCATATGTACAATAATAATTTGTCGAAACTGCTGTAGCTATTGGACAATAGATGAATAGAACATCAATTTTAAAAATAAAAAGGCTGAAACTTTTGCAAATTAAAGCTTTGAGGTTTAATTTCTCAGCCCTAACTATTGGACAATAGATGAATAGAGAATCAATAATCGCGAAAGAGACCGATATATCTGCGGAATGGATGCTCTATCGCTACTTTCATGCAACAAAGTCAATTTATAGCACTACACAAATAGTGGGCAGATATTTATAAATACTCTCTCCCTACTCCCCTGCTCCCCTACTCCCTCTTTACTCTAAAATGTTGATGTAGGAAAAGGCTGAAACTTTTGCAAATTAAAGCTTTGAGGTTTAATTTCCCAGCCCTAACTATTGGACAATAGATGAATAGAACATCAATAATCGCGAAACAGAACGATATAGTTGCGGAATGGATGCTCTATCGCTACTTTCATGCAACAAAGCCAATTTATAGCACTACACAAATAGTGGGCAGATATTTATAAATACTCTCTCCCTACTCCCCTGCTCCCCTACTCCCTCTTTACTCTAAAATGTTGATGTAGGAAAAGGCTGAAACTTTTGCAAATTAAAGCTTTGAGGTTTAATTTCCCAGCCCTAACTATTGGACAATAGATGAATAGAACATCAATCATC
>NZ_LGSU01000523.1 GCF_002260545.1 Hydrocoleum sp. CS-953
TGAGTGTGGTATTTATTGCCACTGCGACTGGGGAACCGAAAGCAGCAGATGATGCGAAAAATTTAGACATATTTGAACCTTGGCAAATTCCCACAAATCTTTGTTTTGACCACGACCGCATTATTCAAGATTATTTGCGGTATCGTCATTATGGTATTAGACCAAGAGTTGGTTCAACAATTAATAATTAATAATTTTCGGAAGACTTTTGGAGGAAAATCTGATAATTGCTTCATGTCGGAAAGGATAATTTCTGGTTTATCTCGATACATATTTACCTGTCCACTAATATAAACATATCCCCTACCTAAACCAAAATAACGATTTTTTAATAGTTGTAATAAAGGCTTTATTTCTGCACTGTTAGTATCTGGAATCCATAATTTTAAACGATGGTCTTTAGTACCGTCATAAACTAAAGCACCATTATCTAACCACTTAGAAACTCCTCCCTGTAAATCAAAAAAAACTGTAATATATTCTCCCGTTTCTGCTGCTGCTAAAATTTTGGGAAAATCTAATCTAACTTCTAGGACTCCCGCAGCTATTCCATAAGTACGATAATTTTCTACAATGGAAGCTCTTAAAGTCCACCAAGGTACAAGTAAATTATAATTTCTTTTGCGTTTCCCTTTATTTATTTCAGAATTCCAAACACCAAGATTATTTGCTTGAGCTTCTATTTCTGCTTCAGTCATTTCTTGATGATATAATCGAGAATATCCATATTTAATAAAGTAGGGACTCCACCCTTCTTTGATGAGTTTGATATTAAAGTTTTCACTATTTTTATGTACATAAGCGATTAAGCGACCTTGATGGTCTCGATACTTTTCTAAACAGTTTTCTATAGGGTCATCTGTATCAAATTCAATATCAACTTCTGCAAGTTCACCATTAGGTAATGTGAAATATTGTATTGCCATTTCTGATGCTTGTTTACCAATTTCTGTAACAGGTTTAGAATATTCAGAATAGCTTTCTTCGGCATCAACATAATCCATTCTGATAAATTCTCGCTTATCGTTCAATAGGACTTTGATTGTATCACCATCAACTACTCTTGTGACTTGGAGATTTTTAATTATTGTGCCTTTTTTTTCGACGGTTAAAGTTTCAGATGTCATTGTTATTAATGTTGAAGGAAAAAGGGAAAAAGAATAGGAGAGAAGTTAAGCATAAAACTTCATTGATCAGTATTCTTGTTGATAGGGAAGTTCTGATTATTTCTCTATATTGAAGATAATTTTTTACAAACAGTATGATTTTCTAGTTAACTAAATTAGTTTAGTATTATACATGAAATCTGGAAATACAGCAGATTTGACCTTAGTGATGCTAATTTATTTGGTATTGTTTGTGTAAACTCTTAGCAATCCTATTTTATTCGTGGCAAAAATCTTACTGCTTTTTAGAGAAAAGGGAAAAGGAAACAGGGAACAGGTGTAAGTTTCAACCTTTTTTATTTACTTTTTAATTACCCAAAACCTATGGGCGGATTGCTATATTAGCAAATATCTACCAAAGTTTAAGTTTTTTCCTACTTTTAAGTCTTCTTCCCTTTTACTTCTTGCTTCTTCCTTCTTACCGAAATAATTAATAATTAAACAATTAAATAATTAGATCATTCCCGCCTTGAAGCCTCCCCTTTCAAGAGAAAAAAGCGGTCGTTTGCGGAGCAGTCCGTTAGGATGAGATGGCGTTTCGCTACGCGACATGAAAAGCGTTCGCGGCTCTGCAAGAGCGGGTTTCCTCGCCATATCTAATCGACCAAGAGAAATAAATCTTTTCCTGATTAGTGTCAATCCTATCCCTTTTAGGGAGAGGTAATTATCAATTATCAATTATCCATTATCCATTAATGAACAGCTAATACTACCAGACTTGATATTACTTTATTCTTTCTACACCAGAATAAATATTAAATTTTCTGCCACGCAAAAACCCGACTAAAGTAATATTAAATTCTTTGGCTATTTCTACTGCTAAACTACTCGGAGCAGAAACAGCACAAACTATTGGCAAACCTACAGTTATACACTTTTGTAATATCTCAAAACTCGATCGCCCACTTACCATGACAATATGATTATTTAAAGGTAATTGACCTGCTAAAAATTCTGAACCAATTAACTTATCTAAAGCGTTATGTCTTCCCACATCTTCCCGTAACTTCAACAGTTCTCCTTGAGCATTAAATAAACCAGCAGCGTGTAAACCTCCTGTAGATTTAAACACTCCTTGAGCAGTGCTTAATTTTTCAGGCAAACTATAAATAATTTCTGGTGAAACTTCTAATCCTAAAGGAATAGCTGAATATCCTTTTATTTGCAAAGATTCTATACTTGCTTTCCCACAAACTCCACAAGCGCTAGTTGTAAAAAAATGTCTTTCTAGGGTTTTGAGATTGGGGTTGAATTTTGAATTAAGAGTGACATTAACAATATTTTGTCGTTGTTCTCCATCAATTTCTTGGTCTACACAATAACTAATTTTGGCAATATCTTCACGATTTTTGATAACTCCTTCACTATAAAGAAATCCTGTAGCTAAATCAAAATCTGCTCCTGGAGTTCTCATGGTAACTGCTATAGTTTGTTGAGGAAAAGTTAGGCGAATTTCTAAAGGTTCTTCTGTTGCTAATTGGTCGGAAAGAGTAACAAAATTGTGATTTTCTACTACCCAAATTTGTGCTTTAGTTTTACTACTAGGAGAATTTTTCATACTTAGGAAATAGGGAAGTGATAAAAAAAATTTTGTTTGTAGTTGGGCTTTAGCCCGATAATAGATATATATTGCTCAGAGCTATTCTACAAACCTCTAATTATAACTATTTAACCGGACATTATATTATACCAATTCCCATGCATTAATGCTATACTTAATTAAAACTTCAGTTACTAAGTAATTACTTTAGTAGAATAACTTTTTTGCTGATTTTAGGTAATTTAAAGTTAATTATTCTTAATTTGTACGGACGTTGCACCGGCAAAAATGCGTTTTCCGTTCCGGAATGCTCCGCAAACATGTCGCGCAGCGATACGTCCCTACACTCCCCTACTCCCCTACTCCCCTACTCAATCAAATTTAGAAAAGTTTTTTAGAAATGGTATTACATAGGACTTCTCAGAGTTTTTTTGAGAGAATGGAGGGAAATTTTGCTTGAAAAGTTGCACATCAGGAGAATGCTTGTTTTATGGAAAAAAAGTCATAAATTGCTTCCGACTTTATAAACCTGGCTGCTTAATATCTTATCTAAATATCCCTTTAATCAAATCCAATTATTTTTTTGACAGAAATCTCTACTGAAGGAAACGCCAGGGGAAAAATAATTCCATCTTGATAGTTTTGTTCAATTTGATATTCATTATTCATTAGATTGCGAAATACTTTTAAATTTTTTTTAGCAATATCAATTACCCAATATTCTTTTATTCCTGAATTGGCATATAATGTTTTTTTAGTTCCTAAATCTTTTTGTAATGTACTATCAGC
>NZ_LGSU01000524.1 GCF_002260545.1 Hydrocoleum sp. CS-953
TACTCCCCTACTCCATACTCCCCTACTCCATACTCCCCTACTCCCCTACTCCCTACTCCCTACTCCCTACTCCCTAAAATCAAATTTTAAGAATACCTTCTGGGTTTACTGATAGTAATTTTCGTCTTTGTAAACCCTCTCTATTAATAATTTCATTTGCTGCTAATAACCCACTACTAATAGCTCTTTCCATTAAACCACAAGGAAATGGCATTTTTACCCAATCTCCAGCAAACATTAAATTAGAAATACCACTATTAGTTTCCGGGCGTTGTTGATAACTACCTGGAGGATAAGCGGAAAAATTTTTCTGGTTTACTAATTCTCTATGGAGCAAATTAGCATCTTTTAATTCCGGTACAATTTCATATAATTCCTGTGCAAAAGTTGTCAGTAAATTTTCCTGAGTAGGAAACTGTTTTTCTTTATAACAATAAGCGTGTAATTCCACAACACTACCCCCTGTTTTTTCATGCCATTGAATAAATTGTTCTTGAATGCGATGATAGAGAGTAATACTATCAGTTAATTCATAGCCAGATAGAGAAGTAAAATTGCTATGTTGCCAGTCAAAGTCTCGGTCAAACCAAAAACGACAAACTGCAAATGGGTCAGCTATATTTAATTTTTCTACCTGAGATTTTACATTTTGATTTACTTCTCCTTCCATCACATTAAATAAGTGCTGAACTCCCGGAACATCCGTAGCAAAAACATAATAATCTGCTTGAATTTCTGTGGATATAATTTCTGATTTATTTTCCATTATGCCAACTAATTGCACTTTACTTTCTCTACTTTGAGTAATTTTGTAGCGCGATAAATTTCGTTTTGCAGGACCTGCTAATACTTTTCCTTTTCTATCATAAACTGCACCATGACAAGGACAGTAAAAATTTCCATCTTCAGCTAATTCAACAGTACAACCTTGATGAGTACAAGTCAGAGAAATAGCCTCATCTGAATTAGCTTTAATCGCAAAGAGGCGATCGCTCGAACCAAAATAATTAACTTCCTTATTATTAATTTCCCAATTACGTTCTACCCAAAAAGGAACTAAACTTTTAGCCTCTCCTAACTGATAACTAATGGAACTAATTTTATTATCTTGCCAATTAATTTTACTAACACCAACATCAGTAAAAATTTTACCTCCCTTACTTTCAATTTCTTTAGCAATAGGTTGTACTAAACTTGTACCCATATCTTGTCTCGTACCATTAAAAGCTAAACCTTCAGGATTACCAAAAAAATAGAAGTGAAAGAACTGCATTAATTCCGCAACGCTTAATTTATCTGGAGCATTAAGACTTGATTTAGCAAAAGGCAAAAAATACAAATCGTACAACCCTTGGGGAAAATCTTTTTCTACCCATTCAGCAACCGATAAATTGTCAAGTTGTTGATAAGTTTTCTCTACTTGAAAGCCACCAATAGCCCGAAAAACTTCCCAATGTTTAGGCTTTGCTAAATTAATTCCCCATCTGAATCTATTAGGAGAAGAAATTCCTAAATCTACTATATTCCAAGGAAAAGCAGAAGTGCTAGGACGAAATACTTCTGGTTGATATTTTCCTTCTTTAAATACCACAGAATAGAACTCTAAAGACTGGAAATTATCAGTAATGTTTAGTTCTTCCACTAAACTATTCAAATTGTAATATTGAGGGAAAAAACCATGAAAGCCATGTTCCATCATAAACTTTTCTCCCCCTATATCAACAGACCAACTAGCAATTTTTCCTCCTAGTTGTGGGGATTTTTCTAATAAAGTAACCCTAAAACCTCGCTGACTAAGTTCATAAGCACAAGCTAATCCTGCTAATCCACCACCAACTACTACCACACTTTGAGAATTGTTTAAATATCGTGGTAAATCTAGATTATCTTGGTTAAAAACTGTTGGTTGGGGTTTCGAGAATCGAGTATAACCCAGTAAACCAGTGGTAGCTCCAATAGTTAATAATTTGAGAATTGTTCGTCGCGAAACTGATGGAAATGATTTGAGATTAGTTAATTGATTCATCAGCAATAATTTGATTACTTTTGAAAATTTTTATTTGGCCGATTAACGCCCTGGTATATTTTAATTTAGTACAGAATTTTTGCCTATAAAAATATATAATGCTTAAGCTTTTCTAAAGTTTTTGGATAATCAAGTGTTTGAGGATATAGTCTAGATAAATAATCTTTATTGTAGGTTTATGAGAACTTTTAAATGAAACAAAAATTGAGGCAACTTGCCTTAAGAATAACTTTAATAACTTTCTTGATAGGNAAAGTTTTTGGATAATCAAGTGTTTGAGGATATAGTCTAGATAAATAATCTTTATTGTAGGTTTATGAGAACTTTTAAATGAAACAAAAATTGAGGCAACTTGCCTTAAGAATAACTTTAATAACTTTCTTGATAGGTTTAATTGCCTGTCAATCAACCTCGTCTGTTAAAAAAACTAGAGTTCGTGCTGCCCATAGTAATTGGGTTGAAGAACATTTCCAAACAGAAATTGTGAATATTGGTCTTGAAAGACTTGGTTATCAGATTGAAAAACCGAAAGAAATTGACTATCCTGCTATTTATTTGTCTGTTGCTAATGGAGACCTAGATTATAGTGCCGGCAGCGGTGAAAAAGCACACGAAGCATATTTTAATAATGCTGGAGGTGAAAAAAAGTTAGAGCGAGTTGGAGTTCTGACTCCTAATTTAGTACAAGGGTATCAGATTGATAAAAAAACTGCCGATAAATATAAAATTACTAACCTTGGACAACTTAAAGACCCGAAAATTGCTCAACTATTTGATTCGGATGGCGATGGTAAAGCTAATTTAGTCGGTTGTAATCCTGGTTGGTTTTGTGAACAAATAATCGATCATCAAATCAAAGCTTATGGACTAGAAGATACAGTTGAACACAATAGAGGACAATATATTGTTTTGCTTGCAGATGTTATTACTCGCTATAAGCAAGGAAAAAGTGTTCTCTACTATGCTTTTAATCCTCACTGGATATCTACAGTCTTAAAACCAGATCAAGATATAATTTGGTTGGAAGTTCCCTTTACCTCTCTTCCAGAATCCCAGAAAAATCTAACAGAAAAAGATACTACTATAGAAGGTAAAAATCTTGGATTTGCTCTTGATCGCCAGCGAATTTTTGCCAATAAAGAATTTTTAGCAGCTAACCCAGTTGCCAAACGTTGGTTTGAATTAGTTCAAATTCCTACTGAGGATATGAATGTTGAAAGTCTATATATTAAAGATGGTGAAGATTCTCCAGAAGATATCCGTCGTCATGCTAAAGAGTGGGTGGAAAATAATCAAGAATTGTTTGATAGTTGGTTAGAAGAAGCAAAAAAGGCGCAAGGTATTTGACTGAGATTCAAGTAGTTACTTTACCTAAAAATTAAGGTATAAAACCTCTCCATTCATGGAGGAAAAAGAAAAAAAATCCTTTTAGTCAATCCTGTTCTTTATAATAAGAAGTCATTATTAATTG
>NZ_LGSU01000525.1 GCF_002260545.1 Hydrocoleum sp. CS-953
AACAGCTACAGACAATTTCACCTACACCATCAGTGATGGCAATGGTGGCACAAGTCAAGCTACAGTTACAATTACGATTAATGGTCAATTTGAAATAGAAGCTCCTGTAATAGATTGTGTCTGTCTCTGTCCTCCACCTCCAACCATAGAATTTCCCGATTTACCAGTTGTACCTTCTATGGTTCTCGAACCTAATCAATTTCAAGAATTATTATTCGGTACACCAGCAAATGAATTTCTTAAAAGTAGTAGCGTTGACCAAGCTGTTGATGGCTTAGGTGGAGACGACACAATCGAAGGTAGTGCTATTCCAGACATGATTTATGGTGGTTTAGGTGAAGACCGAATTTTTGCTAATCGTGGTCGTGATTTTGCTAATGGTAAGGAGGAAGCTGATTTTATTAACACCGGAAAAGAATCCGATACCGCTCGTGGTGGTAAGGGTAATGATGTTATCTGGGCTGATATTGGTAACGATATGGTTCTCGGTGACAAGGGTGACGATATCTTATGGGGTGGTACTATTGGTGGTACTGATAAAGACTTATTCGGTAGTGATACCATGAACGGTGGTAGAGGTAATGACTACGTTAACGGTAACCGTGAGACCGATCTACTTATGGGTGGTAAGGGTAATGATGAAGTCCGTGGTGGTAAGGGTGATGATATTCTGTTCGGACAATACGGTGACGATATGCTCATGGGTGAGAATGGTGATGACCAAATTGTTGGTGACCCCAGTTCCAATTCTTCAGCAGAGGAAATAGGAGAAGATTCTGTTAATGGAGGTCGCGGTAACGATCTCATTCAAGGTAGTCGTGGAGACGATCTAATTAATGGAGGTAAGGAAGATGATTTCGTCTTTGGTGGTAAGGATAATGATTTAATCTTTGGCGATGAAGGTGACGATACTCTCTTAGGAGAGGCAGGAGATGACACAATTTATGGTGGTAACAATAGTGTTATTGATGCTGATGTTGCAGGAAAAGACTTGATTTCTGGTGGTGCCGGAAATGACTTTCTGAGTGGGAACTATGGTGCAGATACTATTCTTAGTGGTACAGGTAATGATATTGCAAGAGGTGGTAAGGATGATGACATTTTATATGGTCAAGCAGGGGATGACCTGCTGTTTGGCGATGGGGGTAATGATACTATCTGCGGTGGTGAGGGTAATGATACTATCTATGGTGACAACCCTGAACTTTCTGCATCAGTTGGCACAGAAGGTTTCCNAAGGATGATGACATTTTATATGGTCAAGCAGGGGATGACCTGCTGTTTGGCGATGGGGGTAATGATACTATCTGCGGTGGTGAGGGTAATGATACTATCTATGGTGACAACCCTGAACTTTCTGCATCAGTTGGCACAGAAGGTTTCCAAGATGTGTTATTAGGAGGTATGGGAAATGACCTAATATTTGGTAATCAAGGCCAGGATATATTATTGGGTCAAGATGGTGATGACCTCCTCAATGGTGGGGCGGATGATGATACTTTAACTGGTGGTAGTGGTAGCGATCGCTTCCTACTCAACTTTGGTCAAGGTTCAGACATCATCACCGACTTCAATATTAATGAAGATTGGCTAGTTTTGGGTGATGGATTAGTTTTAGATGAACAACGGCTAACTATTGAAGCAGTTGCCAATAATACCCAAATTTTCTGGGATAATCAACTTTTAGCTACTTTAGAAAATACAGTAACTACTCCAGAAGAAATCACAACTAAGTTAACTACTATCAATGATTCTTCTTTCTTCTAATCACTTGATATAGTAGTTTCCTACAGATAAGCTCTAACCTTTCTCTTCTTATAACTTTTGACTTCCTAGTGTCCATTTTTAATGGACACTTTATTAGTGATCATCATCACTAAAATCACTCATCTACTTCACTTTGTTGTACTTAAATAGCTCACCTTCTCCATACCGAAAAATCACCTTCTTTTTACTCATAGCTCACCACCATACCCAGAAATAAGGGAGATAATGAAAGTGTAAAGTGAAAAACCCAAGGAGGCAAAAACAATCAAAAACAAACTTTCCCTATCACTGTTTTAACTGGGTCGTCTAAATTCCAGGTAAATCTAATTCCAATGTTCAATTCAGTAAATATGTACTAGACTACAAAACTATACTTGGATTGTTGATTTACCATAAGCTGGTAAAATAACTCCTATAAGGGTTGCAGAACTGTTGATAATTGGTATAATACCAAATCTACCTTAACCAGACGGTATTTTTTAAAATCATAGCCTTTGCCATATATAGGGTTAAAAGATAGTATAAGCCTGCTTTTATACTCGGATGTGCTATACATTCTTTTAATCTAATACTATTTAGACAAATTCCTGCAAAAATTAAGCCTTTATAATAGAGAATTGTAGAGGTTTATTTGTAACAAAAATTAATCAAATTCATATAACGACCTAAGAAATTTAAACTCAAATAAACAACCATGAATCAAGAAATATTTGACCACATTTACTGTAACTTGTCAGACAATGACAAAAATATAATCCAATTGCGTTTATCCGGCAAAAAATATCAAGAAATTGCTCAGTCAATGAGTTTCGATCAATCTAGTGTAGGGAGAAAATTAAAATCAATAGCAAAGNAATTCATATAACGACCTAAGAAATTTAAACTCAAATAAACAACCATGAATCAAGAAATATTTGACCACATTTACTGTAACTTGTCAGACAATGACAAAAATATAATCCAATTGCGTTTATCCGGCAAAAAATATCAAGAAATTGCTCAGTCAATGAGTTTCGATCAATCTAGTGTAGGGAGAAAATTAAAATCAATAGCAAAGAAGTTTAAATATTCATCAGAATCCAATCTGGAATGGAACGAATATTTGGTACAGATATTCACTCAATATAAACCAACTTTCGTCATTCATGAGTTACAGGAAGATTATGGTTTTCACCCAGTTATTATGCCTGGTAGACCGGAAAAAATAGACTCTCCTTTTTATATAGAACGTCATCGAATTAAACGTTGTACTATTGAATCAGAATGTTATGAAGCTATAGAACAACCAGGTTCTTTAGTAAGAATAAAAGCACCAAGTAGAATGGGTAAAACTTCTCTAATGAAAAGGATACAAGACAAAGCAAATAAAAATAATTATTTTCCTGTGTATCTGAGATTTGATACTCTGATTGAACCTGACAATATCAACAATGTTAATAATTTTCTCAAAGCATTTAATAAAAATATAAAAAGTCAGTTACCTGATGTTTCATATGGACTAAGTTGGGATGATAATAACGCTAAAATTTCTTGTACTCAAGCATTTAAAGAATTATTGATTTATCTCAAGAAAAATGTTGTTTTACTATTAGATGAAGTTAATGAAATTTTCAATTATCCAGAAATATCTAAAAACTTTTTTGCCATGTTAAGAAGTTGGTATGAAGAAAGTAATAACTCGGAAATTTGGGAAAATCTGAGAATGGTCATTGCTTATTCCACAGAATATCAT
>NZ_LGSU01000526.1 GCF_002260545.1 Hydrocoleum sp. CS-953
CAGTTATTTATATTTGATATTTGTAGTTACTAAAGTAATAAAAGTATTATGTTGAATAAATCATTACTGATTCGTTTTATATTAACAATATTGATTATTTTTCAGGTAATAATTTTTGATACTCAACCAGTTCAAGCTGCTGTTGACTCCTATATCACAAGATATTTAGATGCAGAAATACCAGTAGAAATAAAACTTAATGAGCAAGGTGAAACAAAGAAGTTTTCTGCTGAAGATTTATCTGAGGGTAAACAAATGTTTGCCAAAAATTGTCTCAACTGTCATGTAGGAGGAGCAAATTTAGTCAACCCTCCAATATCTCTATCTTTGAACAAACTAAAAGGGGCAACACCACCACGAGATAATCTGAATAACTTAGTAGCTTTTTTCAGAAGCCCGATGATATATGATGGTAGTGATTATACATTTTTCTGTCGTCAAGTTACTGAAAATTGGATGTCTCAAGAGACAGTAGAAAAAATGGGTGCATTTATATTAAGAGCAGCGGAAAAAGCTCCTGCTTGGGGAGTAGAAGGGATTGAACAATAAATTAAGCTGGAAAAAAATAATTATTAAATAGGGTTTGCTGAAAAAGTCTTTTTGTCAGGATAGGAATCAGGAGTCATTTCAGTTATCAGTTAGTAGTGACACTTCTAGTAGTGACACTTCGCGAAGTGTCACTACACAAATTAACAGCGTTGCTGAAATGTAATTGTCAGTAGCTGAAGGTAAAATCGGCAAACTTATGTTTTTCGTTGATACTTAATCTAAAAATCATTACCACTCAGCAACCCCAAATTAACATTACCTCTGGCTGTTTGCGCAGCATGACAAACGGAAACCCAGAGGCTTGACATAGCGAATATTCTATTTTTTTATCCCCTTAAAAGGAGAGACGCATACCCTTTTTTTTAGGTCAGGAGAAACGGCAGTTTTATTAGGAGGAAGCAGGAAGAATCTTCCATTGATTTTTATGGCTAACTCTTGTCGAAAATGCTCACTTTTTGAACCTGAACGACCTAAAAGCTAGCACTTTTTGAGAAACTAAAAAGTCTGAAACCTTATATCTGCAAATTATTTTAAATTTCATCAGCAAGTGGTAAATAATTGAAAGGTGTAGTAGAAACTTTGAAATCAAAGTCTCTACAGTTATGGTTATAAAAGCTATAGCTATAGCACTACGCATTATGGTTAGGACAGTTCTAAATGCTCAAACGAACGTCAGGGATTATTTTTGACTTTTGACTTGTGCGTAGCGCTATATTATCAACTATGAACCTGTGTTACTACTCCTGCTGTAGCTCCTATACTAGGTCTAGGTGAGTCGGCGATCTGTGGCTCAGAGATATCCAAATCATCCAATGGTTCCAATGGAAATTCTACAGGAATATCTGCCCCATTGACTACAACTCCTAAAAACTTAGGACCAGACTTACTAGATTCATCCTCTTCATCATTTGTGAGCTGTTCTATAACTTCTGTCAACATACCTGATAGAGTATATTGTGGTCGAGTCACAATAATCATCCCATCAGTATATGGCTCTAGAATAAAAGCATCATTGTTCTGAGTCATACAAGGAGCATCTAGGATAACAAAGTCAAAACGATGTCGTGAGTCTGAAAGTAGCCTTTGCATTTCACTTGATTCAATGATTCCTCCTGGTTGTTTGACAACACCAGGAGTAGGTATCACATACAAATTTTCTACCTCTGGCACTTGTCGAATACAATCATTAATATCCCCATAATAACGAAGTGGTTCAGCATCGCTATGTGCATTAGGAAAAATTTTGAGAGACTCAGCTTTTGATGGAGACCTTAAGTCTGCTTCAATGACAAGTGTTCGTTTACCTGCTCGTGCAGAAGCGATCGCCAAATTATAAGCACAAAATGTTTTCCCTTCTCCTTTAGCTCCACTACTCAAGACCAAAACTTTTGGAGGTTGACTTCCCTGACGCTGCAAATTTGTCCGCAACTTTTCATAGAATTCCAAATAAGGTGAATTACGCTCCAGTAACAAAGGCATTTCTTCTAGCTCCATATCTGGATCAAAAAGCATGACATCAGGCAACAAACCCAATAAAGGCACATCCTTTTCCTTTAAAGCTGTTTTGATTTCTTCCCAAGAATAGAACTTGCCAGAAAGCATTCCCAAGACAAAAATTAAGCCTCCACCAAGAACTATACCTGCTAGCCCCCCTATTGCCATCATTAAAGGCATACTTTTTTCCGCTGCCTCACCCTTCTTAGCAACACCAGCTTTCTGAGCAATGGCTAAACTGCTAGTTATCTCTGCCTCTGCTGCCTCAGCATCTTCTAACTTAGTTTGCATACTATCAAGACGAGACTTTTTCACAGCAACTTCTTCTTGCAAATTCACTAATTCTAATTGCTTATCGGGGATAGTCTTATACTCAACTTCCAATTCCTTCTCAGTTTCAATTGTTCTTTGTAGCTGTCTTTCTAACTGCTCCTTTTGAGCTTTCAGGGAAATGAGGGTTTCTGATAACTGTTGCCTTGTGGGGTCTAAAGAAGCATCAACCCGAATTTGATCTACTTTTCTTAATGGTGCTGCAATACCATTACCTCCTAAAACTTCTGCCGCACGTTGTTGTAGCTGTTTTTCTACAACTTGTTTTTGTCTACGCAACTCAACTACAGGAGGATACTCTTCTCGAAAATCTAACAGTAGCTTATCTAACTGACTCTCTACTTCATATAACTGCACTCGGAGATTTGCTATAATTGGATCGGCGGCGAGTGCCCGTGCTACATAAGCTTGATCTGCAGTTAACCCTAACTGTGTCTCTAAACTATTAATTTGAGCATCTACACCTTCTAACTCTAACTTAATCTGAGTTTGTTGTTGTCGGTTACCTGCGATCGCTGCAGGTAAAGCAGCAGCTCTTGCTGTTATCAACAAAGCTTCTTCATCTCTTTCAAATTTCTGTAGTTTTTCTTGAGCGTTTCTCAAGTCTTCAATTGCTGCAGGTAAACGTTTTTTAACTTCTTCAATAATAGTTGTTTGATAAGTAGCATTAATTTTTCGACTTTGCTTCACGATTTCTGCCATCAGTGCATCTACCACTTCTACAGCTTTTTCTGCATCTGTATCTTCATACTGTAGAAAGTATACACCTTCTTTTGCGCCGAATTTTGCTCCCTTCAGCTTTCTTGCGTCTACTAATACCTTTTCTGCTGCTGCCTGTCTAACTTCATCATTTAGTAACATATCTGGAGTAACTGCCGCAGCTTGTTCTTGAATTGCAGTACCAGTCTGGGAAAATAATACAGGAGGACGAATACTCCTCAATGTACCTAGAATTGTATGTTTTGGTTCCTCAACTGGTTGCAAAGCAACTATTCCTGAAACACCTACTGCAACTGCGAAAGTTGCTACTCCCACCCACTTGTATAGTCCTAAAGCAATTAAATAACGTTTAACAATTGGTATAGCCATAATCCAGTTTTTATTGATAAATAGAATAGATTTACAACT
>NZ_LGSU01000527.1 GCF_002260545.1 Hydrocoleum sp. CS-953
ATGAGGAAATTCGAGAAATTTATGTCACCTCTGACTCTGATGGAAAATTTGTAGAAATAACCGATAAAATTTCAACTCCTGAGATTGCTGAATATTTTAAATTAGTAGATATAGATTTACTTTCATTTCCCAATGTTGAAGGTTATCAAAGTGAAGTAAATTTACAAGCTTTAGATTGGATGAAAATTCTTAGTGATAAATTACTGAAAGGTTATGTATTAACAATTGATTATGGTTATCAAGCAGCACGTTATTATAATCCCGTTAGAAGAGAGGGAACTCTACAATGTTATTATCAACATCACCGAAATAACGACCCTTATTGGAATATTGGGCGACAAGATATTACTGCTCATGTTGATTTTACTGCTTTGGAAAAACAGGGAAATTTGTCAGGATTAGAAACTCTAGGTTTTACTCAACAGGGTTTATTTTTAATGGCGTTAGGTTTGGGAGATAGATTAAATGAACTATCAAATAATCAGGGGTTTTCTATTGAGGAAGTTTTCCGACGTAGGGAGGTATTACATTCATTAATAGATCCAATAGGGTTAGGAAATTTTGGAGTATTAGTGCAGAGCAAAGGTTTAACTGAACAGGAAAAAAAGCAAACTTTGAAAGGTTTAAGTATGCCTCCAATGAGATAAATTTAAGAAGTTAAATATCCTCAAGAGGTATTTGCTGGCAAATGCAAATATTTATTTTTTAAAGCTTCTATAGATATTGCTCTCCATTGCCTTCCATATTACCGAAAAATTAAGGTTTAAAACTTCTCCTTTCAAGGATAAAAAAAGAAAAAAATTCCTCTGANATATCCTCAAGAGGTATTTGCTGGCAAATGCAAATATTTATTTTTTAAAGCTTCTATAGATATTGCTCTCCATTGCCTTCCATATTACCGAAAAATTAAGGTTTAAAACTTCTCCTTTCAAGGATAAAAAAAGAAAAAAATTCCTCTGAACCAATCCTCTTCTTAAAAATAAACCCTGTTGAGTAAAACCTAGAGTTTCTAATCCTGACAAATTTCCCTGTTTTTCCAAAGCAGTAAAATCAACATGAGCAGTAATATCTTGTCGCCCAATATTCCAATAAGGGTCGTTATTTCGGTGATGTTGATAATAACATTGTAGAGTTCCCTCTCTTCTAACGGGATTATAATAACGTGCTGCTTGATAACCATAATCAATTGTTAATACATAACCTTTCAGTAATTTATCACTAAGAATTTTCATCCAATCTAAAGCTTGTAAATTTACTTCACTTTGATAACCTTCAACATTGGGAAATGAAAGTAAATCTATATCTACTAATTTAAAATATTCAGCAATCTCAGGAGTTGAAATTTTATCGGTTATTTCTACAAATTTTCCATCAGAGTCAGAGGTGACATAAATTTCTCGAATTTCCTCATTTTCTATGATAAATTTATGCACTGAAAAAGCATCTACTAACTCATTGGAAAAGAAACAACCTGTAATGGAATTATGGGAAATTTCATCCCACTCAAACCATTTGACTTGGTATGAATTCAGTCGTTGTTTTTGTTCTGCTTTTAAAACTTCCGATTTTTCAATAATCAGATATTCAATTGTTTGGAAAAAATCTAAATGTGTTTGTTGGAGATAACCTAAAATTTGCTCGGCTAAAATTCCTTTACCAGCACCCATTTCTACCAGAGTAAAATTATTAGGTCTTTGGAAAATATCCCACATTTGCAGAAATTGTTCTGCTAATAATTCTCCAAAATCGTTACTCCAATGAGGAGAAGTTAAAAAGTCTCCTTGTTTGCCAATATTTACAGGATGAGTTGCATAATAACCATGTTGGGGATGGTATAAAACTAAATCCATATATTCGGCAAAAGTAATCTGTTTTTTTGGAGATTCAGAGATGCGTTGATGGATTATTTCACACAAATTTTCGTTACTGTTGTTGATAGTTAGTTGTGGTTGATTCATAATAAGGAATTATACTCTCTATACCTTCATAATAAAACTTTTTGATCCGTTCTGTAAAACCAGTAAAATCTGGTTTATCATTGAAAGAAGTTCTTAGTAACTCAATTTCTTTTTCTTTGAATTTTGACACAAATATAAACTCGTTTCCTGTTATATAAGCTTCAAAGCTAGGCGTAAAACGTTTCGTTACAAGCTTATTATATTCTACACTCATAAGATGTGGTGTAGAGAATTTGAAATTTTCCCAATTTATTAGCTGATAATAACTTTTAGTATAAGCTGCTGTTCCCGGTCTTATTTTAAAGTCAGAACCTAGTTTTTTAACTACATCTTGCACTATATAAGAANCTGTTATATAAGCTTCAAAGCTAGGCGTAAAACGTTTCGTTACAAGCTTATTATATTCTACACTCATAAGATGTGGTGTAGAGAATTTGAAATTTTCCCAATTTATTAGCTGATAATAACTTTTAGTATAAGCTGCTGTTCCCGGTCTTATTTTAAAGTCAGAACCTAGTTTTTTAACTACATCTTGCACTATATAAGAAATTTGTTCTACAGTTTGTTTTATTAATGTGTGAAATAACTCTCTATGTTCAGAATGAGAGTTCACAGCTAATTGCTTATTTCTGATTCTTTCTCTAATAGTTTCAATTTTATTATCTTTCTGATTTTCTGATTCTAGAATATCTATCAAAGCTTCTTTAAGTGCAGGAATAGACTGCCAGCGATAGTCAATTTTTACATCAAAAGCTCTATCAAAAATTCTATTTGTCTTTGTTAGTATAGATTCAGATAAAACCGATAAAGTCTGTTTTATTTCTGGTCTCTGATGTGGCTTTTTTCCGTCAGAGTCTAAAAATGTAGTAGGATTTTTTCCCGTAATAACAAAAAACAAAATTCCACAAATTTGCGTTATATCTGACCTAAAGTCTCGTTGCAAACTACTTTTTTCTAAAAGTTCTGGAAGTGAGAGAAATCTATTTCCTAGTTGTTGCCATGTGAGTGTTAAGCTAGTATCAGAATCATCAACTTTATTGAATGAAATCCCAAAATCTATTAACACTGGATTGTTTAGATCATTATTTTTAACCATAATATTGTCAGGTTTAATATCTCTATGTACTATTCCAAGTTGATGACAATACTCAACTATATCTAATAGTTTAATTACAAAATTCACAGCATCTTGTATGTTCAATGTTTTTTCTTTTATTGTTTTAAACAAAGTTGTACCAGGCACAAATTCAGTTACCATATAAAGAGAAGTATCTGAATCCAAAAGCTCGGAATTTGAATCAACTATTTTTGGTATCCCTGAATGATTTAGTTTCTTTAAAGCAGCAACTTCTCTGTACATCCTTCTACGTCTTTCATTGTCATTTTGCCTAATAAGTTTTTTCAGAACATATTGATTGGATAGAAACACATCTTTTCTAGGTTTTACTAAAAAAGTTTTACCCTGACCACCACTACCAATTTGTTTACTAATTTCCCAGTTTTCATTCCAAGGTTTATTCTTGTTTGTGTTCATGGTAAATATCAATAT
>NZ_LGSU01000528.1 GCF_002260545.1 Hydrocoleum sp. CS-953
ATTTTTATTTGTTTATGCTGGAGTATTTATTGTTGGTACTCCAATTGTTGTAGTTTACACCTATACACGCCAAAAATTAGGACTATATTGGCGAGAGTGGATGACTAGCAAATTTCTCGACAACTACTTACAAAATAGGTCTTATTATCAAATTAACTCAGAGGGAAAAATTGATAATCCAGACCAAAGAATGGCAGAAGATATTAAATCTTTCACTAGGCAAAGTTTGTTTTTTCTGCTGACAATTCTTAACTCAGTAATTGATGTTATTTCCTTCACTGGAATTCTGTGGTCAATATCTGTACCACTGTCAATATTTCTAATTTTTTATGCTGTATTAGGAACATTAGTAGCAGTATTTTTTGGGAGAAAATTAATTACTTTAAATTTCAATCAACTCAGACGAGAAGCAGATTTTCGTTATGGATTAGTTCATATTCGTGATAATGCTGAATCAATTGCTTTTTACCAAGGAGAAGAACAAGAATCATTACAACTCAAACAAAGATTTGCTCAGGTCTTTAATAATTTTAATTTGCTCATTGGTTGGCAGAGAAATGTAGATTACTTTACCACTGGTTATCGATACGCAGTTATTATTTTGCCTTCTTTAATAATGGCTCCTATTTACTTTGCTGGTGAGATTAAATATGGAGATATTACTCAGGCAGGTTTTGCTTTTAGTCAAGTTTTAGGAGCTTTTTCTTTAGTAGTTAGTCAAATCGATAATTTAACTGCTTTTGCTGCTGGTATTAATCGTTTAGCTAAATTTAGAGACACATTAGAANGGTTATCGATACGCAGTTATTATTTTGCCTTCTTTAATAATGGCTCCTATTTACTTTGCTGGTGAGATTAAATATGGAGATATTACTCAGGCAGGTTTTGCTTTTAGTCAAGTTTTAGGAGCTTTTTCTTTAGTAGTTAGTCAAATCGATAATTTAACTGCTTTTGCTGCTGGTATTAATCGTTTAGCTAAATTTAGAGACACATTAGAAGATACGCAAAAATTACCAGAAATAGGAAATGGGGAAATTGATATTAGAGAAAATTCTCGACTGGCGCTAGAAAATATTACTCTGAATACTCCTCTAAATTACGAAGATATAAATGAAACTCAAAAGACTTTGGTTAGAGATTTATCGGTAGCATTAGAACCTGGTCAAGGATTATTAATAGTAGGTCAAAGTGGAGTTGGTAAAAGTTCTTTATTAAGAGCAATAGCAGGTTTATGGAAATCAGGTACAGGTTGTTTAATACGTCCCCATTTGGAGGAAATGTTATTTTTACCTCAGCGCCCTTATATGATTTTAGGAACTTTACGAGAACAGTTATTATACCCTAAAGTTCATCAGGAGTTTGATGAGCATAAATTACGAAAAATTTTGAAAGTTGTTAACTTAGAAGATTTACCAGATAGATTAGGTGGTTTTGATGTAGAGTTACAATGGGAAAATGTTTTATCTTTAGGGGAACAACAACGTTTAGCTTTTGCTAGACTATTATTAACAAATCCTTGTTATGCAATTTTAGATGAAGCTACTAGTGCCTTAGACTTACAAAATGAGGCAGAACTTTATCAACAATTACAAACAACTAAAACCACATTTATTAGTGTCGGACATCGTTTAAGTTTGTTAAAATATCATCACCAAGTTTTAGAATTAACTGGTAATGCTAATTGGCAAATATTATCTGCGGAAGATTATCAAGCAAAAGTTAGTTTATTAAATTAATGATGAAAGTAATATGAAATATAGAACCCCTGAAGGTATTTATTTTTTTATACATGATGGGGTTGGGGAGTGTGGGGAGTGTGGGAAGTGTGGGAAGATGGGGGTCGCTTATTCTACCTTTTTCCCCTCTGAGTATTTCTTAATCTCCTGAATTCTGTACGGGCGTTAACGATAGTTATGCGAAGCTAACAGCCGTTTCGCTGCGCGACATGAAACGCCCCTACGAGGACTGAGGACTGAGCAAAAAACTCGCAACAAAGCCCAAGATACGCTTAGGGGTTCTATATAGGACTTCCCATACTTGTGAGGTACAAAGTTTTTTAACTTTAGGAGTCAGGAGTAGTAGGGGCTTGCTGGCCATTAGCTACGCACAACTTTCCTATCGGAATGCTCCGCAAACGTTTTATATGTCGCTCCGCGTTAACGGAGTTGTGCGACATATAAAACGCCCGTACAGGAGACAGGAGTTAAATATAAGTTGTATTAGGTGTACCTTATGACTCTAGGAAATCCTATAGCAATAATATTTCAGTTGCAAGATTTGAGTGGTAATTAGGAGTTAGGAGTCAGAATAAAAGGATTGTAATATCATGTCCGGTAGCATCGGTATTGCAAGTGAGAAGGTAAGGAAGAAGGCTCATATTATCTAGGAGAGAAGGAAGAAGGAAGAAAGAAGAAAAGGAAAAAGCTTACATAAGGTAAATATTTCCCCAACTTTTACACGCTCCGATACCAGCAGACATGGTATAATTTATCTTAATTGTTATTAAATATCTCATAAATCATTCCTGATTCCTATTACCGAAATATTGTGGTTTAAAGCCTCCCCTTTTAAGGGGATAATAAATAAAAATTTTCCTGTTCGTCAATCCTCTTCTTTTTAAGGNATTGTGGTTTAAAGCCTCCCCTTTTAAGGGGATAATAAATAAAAATTTTCCTGTTCGTCAATCCTCTTCTTTTTAAGGAGAGGTAATTCGCGCATTATTAATTCTAAATTCTTAATTCTTGAAGAAAAAGAATCCTACCCAAGATTCCACCAAAGATAATATTTGGTACAATACTCATATTGAGGTGCATTATTACGCTTTAGCGTTCCAAATATATCTAGTGGAGGATGGCGGAAATAACTGACCAGTTACAAAATCTTAAAAGCCTTACTAACCAATACTTTTAACTTTTGACTGTTGACTTTTGACTTCCGCGTAGCGGCACTAGGAGCAGTAAACCACAACAATACTTAGGGCTTGCTGAATAAGTCTTTTAGTAGAGGAGAGGAATCAGAACTCAGAACTCAGAACTCAGAACTCAGGAGGAATAGGAATTATAAAGTAGGTAGTCAGAAAAATAGTCCCTTAATTTTTCTGCCTCCCGTTACCCCAAGATGCTCACTTTTTCAGATATATAAACTGAAAAGCTGGTAGTTTTTCCAAATCTAAAATGACTCAAACCCTTATATTTCAATGCTTTGATATTTAATCAGCAAACCCTACTTAAAACTAACAGAAGCGATCGCCTAAAAATTAAGCCAAAATTAAGCCAAAATTAAGCCACAGCTAACTCCTCAACTTGACAAATATATCGCCCCACTGCAGCAGCAACGGGGCATAAACTTTCAACCAACTCCACCATATTTTCCAAAGACAATGCTTGTCGCGCATCCGAAACCGACTCCTCCGGTACAGGATGACACTCTATCATTAAACCATCTGCTCCACAAGCAACCGCAGCTTTTGCCAAAGATGCCACCAACTCCCGTTTACCCACAGCATGAGA
>NZ_LGSU01000529.1 GCF_002260545.1 Hydrocoleum sp. CS-953
CCCCAAACTGTAACGTTATAGTTTTTGAGATTTTGGGATGAAGGTTTTCACAATGGTATGAAGAGGGTTTGGAGACCAAACCCCTACGGAAGTAAATTCAAAAATCCTAAATTTTTTGCATTGTGCAACACTGTTTAATCTCCCAAACAAATACCCATACTCCGAGCAGTTTTCACCAAAGTATCATTAGGATCTACTGCTCTGTACTTAGCGATCGCTTCTTCAATAGGAACACTGACAACTTGTCGATTTTGCCAAGTTACCATCTGGTCATATTTTCCTTCTGCAATCAGGTCTACTGCTGCCACTCCAAAAGCTGAAGCAACTAAGCGATCGGTAGGAGAAGGAACACCACCCCGTTGAACATGACCTAAAACCGTAACGCGAGTTTCCGCACCACTACAAGCAGAGATTTTATCTGCTAGATATTGCCCAATACCCCCATATCGAGATTTACCGAATAAATCATCTTGTGTCACCGCCTCCCCTGCTTCAGTCTGCACCGCCTCTGCTACAACGACCAAAGAGTAATTTTTGCCTAAATCCTGACGTTTGCGGATATAGTGACAAATGTTATCTATTTTGTAAGGAATTTCCGGAATCAAAATCACATCCGCACCACCAGCAATACCAGCATTTAGGGCAATATGTCCGGCATCTCGCCCCATTACTTCTAAAATGATCACTCGGCTATGACTAGCAGCAGTAAAATGTAAGCGGTCTAGTGCTTCTGTGGCAATTTTTACAGCAGTATTAAAACCAATAGACAGTTCAGTACAGTTGACATCATTATCAATGGTTTTGGGGATACCCACTAGATTCAAGTTTCCTTGTTGAGCAAGTTTACGGAGGATAGCCAGACTACCATCGCCTCCAATACCAATTAAAGCATCAAGTTTTAGTAAATGATAACCCTCAATAATTTCTTGAGAGCGATCGTGCAAACTACCATCTGGCATTGGAAAGGCAAAAGGGTCGCCTTTATTTGTAGTGCCTAAAATTGTCCCACCCGATATCAGTAATGGGTCAATTTTTTCAATCTCTAGTTTGATTGTTTTTGGCGGACGTTGCATCAATCCCTGAGTAGCTTCACGAATCCCTAAAACTTCCCAACTATAGGTTCCTACTGCATGACACACCACTGCTCGAATTGCGGGGTTTAAACCTGCACAATCTCCACCACTGGTAAGGATACCAATACGTTTGTGCTCTACCATAATTATAATTTTATCTACATCTACATATAGAATATGAATTTTTGACAGTTTCAACTATAATCTGAAAACTGCCGATTCTAATTTTACCAATCAATTGTCAGTATTTCTATGGTTTTTCACATTAATTAACTATGGTTAAACTAAATCTTATCTTTAGTCTATTAAATTAATCTAAAGAAGTCTATTAAGTATTTATAAATATAGCAATCCGCGCATAGGTCATGGCAAATCAAAAAGTAGATAAAAAACTTGTAACTACTGCCTTTTCCCTGTTCCCTGTTCCCTGTTCCCTAAAAGCAGTAAGGTTTTGATAGACAAATAAAATAGGACTGCTATATTAAGTAGAGCCAGCTAAAAAAAGACGTTGCAGCCTTTAGCTATAAAACACATCAAGCAACGGATATAACTGACTTTTGCTCTAATTTAAAATTTGATATATAACGCACAAAATTTACCAAGCTCTACTGATAAGCTATAATTTATTATCAAACTAACTATAAATATTTTTGTTAATATTTGATAATTGACTACCATATTTATGTTGAGATGTTCAGGATTTTAATTGTCAATCCCAATAATCAGGTAATATGGTGATTCTCCCTTTAGTTTCTAGGCTTTTTCACTTTTCTATTATATCCTTAAATAAATGGTTATTAGCTTACAAGGATAATATTTTAACAGGAAAGGTTGATTTACTTATTAAATACTCATAAATAAAAGCCGTAGAAACACTCTGGAACTATAAAAATCAACAAAGAACTTATTTAATTTATTCAACAATATCTTCAAGGTAATTGTTGATTATTAATTATTAATTATATTTCTACCGCGCCCATTGTTGGAGGATATAATCATAAAAACTCTCCCTATCTACTTGTTCCATTGCCATAATTTTTCGCCCACCAGTTTCTACTTTAATCCGACCTTGACTGACACCTTTTGTAATAACTACAGTTTCCCATTCTTNAAAATATTTCTACCGCGCCCATTGTTGGAGGATATAATCATAAAAACTCTCCCTATCTACTTGTTCCATTGCCATAATTTTTCGCCCACCAGTTTCTACTTTAATCCGACCTTGACTGACACCTTTTGTAATAACTACAGTTTCCCATTCTTTCAGTTTATAAAATTCTGGATGTGCTAAATAAGAAGTTGCTAAAACATCCCAAAAATAATAATCTTGAGAAATTGCCAGCGCATAACATTGTCCGGCAAAATCAGAAATAGGATACTTTCTTTGCCTACCTAATTTACGAGAAAATTCAGAAGTTAGAGGTACATTATTAGAAATATCCAACGAGCAAAGTACAATGGGAATTTGAGTTTGCCATACTCTCTCAATCGCAAACGGGTCCCAATAAGCATTCCATTCAGCAGACATATCTTGACCAGGTTCCATATCTTTACTCACATTTCCAGGTACATTCAATGCACCACCCATCCAGACAATTTCTTGAATTTTTGACTCAATTTCTGGAGAAATATCTAAAGCTGTAGCGACAGTTGTTAAAGGACCAGTTACCATTAATGTTACAGGTTCCGGTGCTGATTTTAAAACTCGTACCATGAAATTTTGACCAGGTTCAGAAACTAAAATAGTATCAATATTTTCCTTCTCATTTAAAATTGGAAAATGGTCAACCGCAAAAGAATCTCTTCTAAATAAAACCGGAAAAGGATTAACGCCACGCACTGTACTTTCTGCAACTGGAACATCAGAACAACCCATTAAATCTAAAATTTTTCTAGTGGCACTAATTGCAGGTTCAATATAACAATCAGCAGGTGTTACAATTACTCCTAAAGGTTGAACATTTTCCATGGTCATTAGTAAAACAGTGGAGAGAAAATCATCTACAGCACCGTCATGATCCATCNCCGGAAAAGGATTAACGCCACGCACTGTACTTTCTGCAACTGGAACATCAGAACAACCCATTAAATCTAAAATTTTTCTAGTGGCACTAATTGCAGGTTCAATATAACAATCAGCAGGTGTTACAATTACTCCTAAAGGTTGAACATTTTCCATGGTCATTAGTAAAACAGTGGAGAGAAAATCATCTACAGCACCGTCATGATCCATCAGTACAAGTTTTTTGGACATAGATATTAAAAATTAGATTTCAATCGGAATTATACCAATTCCCAAAAGTAGTGCTATACTTGGGGATTACTTCAGTTATCAACTAATTAGTACCAGTATAACCACTTTTTTGTTGATTTTAGCTAGGTTAATGTTAATTATTACTCTTTTTACTTCTCCCCCACTCCCCTACTCCCCTACTC
>NZ_LGSU01000053.1 GCF_002260545.1 Hydrocoleum sp. CS-953
CACCATCATTAGAAATTACTTCAGCTAAATTATTATCATCAATATTAATATTATCCTCTTGCTTATTCCGCCTCGCAATGACAGAATCTGAAAAAGATTGACTTAAAAAATGATAAGTTTCCTCAATATTAATCGCTGCAATATAATAAGCTAATAAAACAATCTCATTCGCGTGTAATTCATAACCAAACTTCCGTGATAAATCTTCCTTTTTAATTAACCCACTTTGCAACAACCTCACAATAAAAGTACCCGTACCAGTAAACGGATCTAAAATATGTACACCCTCATCAGTTAACCCCAAACCAAACTCTTTTTTCAAAGCAAAATCAGCACTTTTAATAATAAAATCAACCACTTCCACCGGAGTATAAACAATTCCCAATCTTTCTGCCAACCGAGGAAAAGCAGTACGGAAAAATTTATCATATAACTCAGTAATTACCTTCTGTTTACCCTCCGCATTATCAATACCACTAGCACGTTCCCTCACACTGTCATAAAACTTTTCTAAACCCCGAACTTCCTTCTCCAAAGATTCACCTTCCAACACATCCAACATTTTTTGCATTGTCTGAGAAACCGGATTAAACTTAGTAAACTCATACCCTTCAAACAAAGCATCAAAAACAGGTTTAGTAATTAAATGTTGAGACAACATTTCAATCGCTTCATCCTCAGTTACATTAGGATTAATATTTTGATGTAACCCTCCTAAAAAATCATCAAAAACCTGTTTTATAGATGAATTTCCATTCGCCCCTACTAATAAACCCTTAATTATAGAAATATGATTTTCAGCAATTTTCGCCACATCTTTTGCCCAATCTTCCCAATAACGACGATTACCACATTTAACAACAATCTTCGCATAAATAGCATCTCGCCATTCCTCCACAGGAAAATTTAAGTTTAACTCCAATTGTTTATACGAACCATCTACATTTTTACCCCCATAATTATCATTCTCCTTACCACCAACTCCCACAATACTAACTTGTTCAGGACGGCGTTTATTCAAATCAATTTTATTAACAGTATTATTAAACCTATCATCGTGTGCCCGTAAAGCCTGTAAAACTTGCCAAATTACCTTATATTTTTGATTATCCTTCAAAGCAATATCAGGAGAAATATCTGCCGGAATACCCACAGGCAAAATAATATAACCATACTTTTTTCCCTCAGCTTTCCGCATCACTCTCCCCACAGACTGAACCACATCCACCACAGAATTTCGAGGAGTAAGAAACATCACCGCATCCAACGCCGGAACATCAACTCCTTCAGATAAACACCGCGCATTAGACAAAATTCGACAGATATTTTCTTGAGTATTAGTGTCAGCTTTTAACCATTCTAATTTTCCATTTCTTTCCAAAGAATTGTGTTTACCATCAACATGATCTAATTCACATTGTAAAAACTCCTCATCATCAGGATTTAACTGTTGATATTGATTAATAATTTCAGCGAATAATTTGACAATTTTTTGTGAATCTTTAATACTACGAGAAAAAGCAACCGCCCGTTTCATCGGATAATTATCTTCTATTTCCTCCCCAGTTACATCCTTAAGTAAACGTTTTGATAAACCATTCCAACAGCCAACAATTATTTAATTAATAATTAATTATTAATTATTAATTAAATAATTGTGGTTTAAAGCCTCCCCTTTTAAG
>NZ_LGSU01000530.1 GCF_002260545.1 Hydrocoleum sp. CS-953
CGGCTCTTGCTTATATTTTAGCTAAACGCAAGTTGCCTACTTATGGCTCCGATCTAAAATCAAGCCATATAACAAAACGCTTAGAAGCAATAGGAGCGCACATATTTTGGCGCCAAGAAGCCAAAAATTTAGAGTTATTTCAACAAACTACTGAAGAACAAAATTTATCTCTGTCAAACAATTCTAATTCAAATTTATCCCCTACTGATCTCCGTGTAAATACAGGAGCAGTAATGACAAAAAAACACAATGTTAAAGTAGGAAATAACCAAGAAATTTATCAACTACCGCAAGTAGTTTGTTCGACAGCAATTAATACAACAAACTCCGAGTATAAAGCAGCCGTTGAACTTGGATGTCCAATTTTCCATCGCTCAGATTTATTGGCTGCTCTAATTCAGGATTATCAAAGCATAGCTGTAGCGGGAACCCATGGCAAAACTACAACTAGCAGTTTAATTGGGTTTATGCTTTTAGAGACTGGTTTAGACCCCACCATTGTTATTGGTGGAGAAGTAGACGCTTGGGAAGGTAACGCTCGTTTAGGTGAAAGTCCTTATCTGGTGGCAGAAGCAGATGAGTCAGATGGCTCTTTAGTTAAATTATCTGCCCATATTGGTTTAGTCACTAATATTGAGTTAGACCATCCAGACCATTATGAAAGTTTAGAACAAGTTGTCGAAACTTTCCAAGTATTTAAAGGAAATTGTCAGAGTTTAGTAGGTTGTATTGACTGCTCGACAGTTAAAGATAAACTTCAGCCAACTATTAGTTACAGTATTAATCCTGAAAGTGAGGCTGATTATACAGTAGATTGTGTAGATTATCAAGCTCATCTTACCTCGGCTCGTATTTGGGAACGAGGCCAACTTTTGGGACAATTACAATTAGGGTTATTAGGTAAACATAACTTAAGTAATGCTTTGGCTGCTGTGGCAGTAGGTAGGTTATTAGGTTTAGAATTTTCT
Source organism: Hydrocoleum sp. CS-953 (assembly GCF_002260545.1). GTDB lineage: Bacteria > Cyanobacteriota > Cyanobacteriia > Cyanobacteriales > Microcoleaceae > Trichodesmium. The sequence continues at coordinate 969 of NZ_LGSU01000530.1, forward strand.
GCTATTTCCTCGGCGATCGCTAAATTTGAAGGTGCTCATCGTCGGTTTGAACATCGGGGAGAATGTAACGGTATTGTATTTATTGATGACTATGCTCATCATCCTAGTGAAATTAATGTAACTCTGGCTGCAGCTCGCTTACGGAAAAGTCAGGAATTAACTCCAAAGTCTGATATATTTACAACAAATTTACCCTTCATCAAACAAAATAACTTATTGCCAATCGAAAGAGTAATTGCTATATTCCAACCTCATCGTTATAGTCGTACTCAGACTTTTCTTTCGGAGTTCGCTAAGTCATTTAATGACGCTGACATGGTTATTGTTACTGATATTTATAGTGCTGGAGAATCATCTGATGGTCAAATTGATGGCCAACAAGTAGCTGAAGCAATTTCTACTTACCATCAACAGGTTTATTATCAACCATCTTTAGAGTTAGTGAGTAAATTTTTGCATGAAGTTCTACAACCAAGGGATATGGCAATATTTCTTAGTGCTGGTAACCTGAATCACATTATCCCAGAACTCATGGCATATTATCAACTACCTCACTACCAGGTCGTATAAGCGTGAAATAGCTTAATGCAAAAGATTAAGTTGAGTTAAATAATACCAATTCGATCAAATAATCTTACAGGCTAAAGGTTCATTACAGAACAAGGAAGCAGGTTTGACAATTCCTGAATATATATCTCCTGTACTATATGACTTATAGTACCCATAGGATATCTCATCCTCCTAGCCGACTACCAATATGTAGCAAATATTTATCTAATTGGTATAACTCTAAAAGAGTTTGTTTAAATTACGATAATTCAAGTTATTAGTTATGACCATGACTCTCTCTTATCACATAGCTAGTTCAGCTAAAAGGCCACAGTATAAACCTATCCCGTTATTAGGAACAGATTGTGTAATTAGGTCTAATGTTCCTCTAGCTCCTCTAACTTCTTTCCGAGTCGGAGGGCCTGCTCAATGGTATGTTACACCAAAAAGATTAGATCAACTACAAGCAAGTTTTCAGTTTGCTCACTCTGAAGGATTACCAATAACTATGCTAGGAGCAGGTTCTAATATGCTGGTTAGCGATAGTGGTTTATCTGGATTAGTTATTAGTAGCCGTAATCTCCGTCACATATCTTTTGAACCAGAAACAGGTCTTCTGACTGTGGGTGCTGGTGAATCATTACCACGTCTTGCTTGGAAGGCTGCAAAAATGGGCTGGCAAGGTTTGGAGTGGGCTGTTGGTATCCCTGGCACTGTTGGTGGTGCTGTGGTAATGAATGCTGGGGCACAAGGTAAATGTATGGCTGATATATTGGTGAATGCCCATGTTATGTTGCCTGATGGTCAGATAGATATTTTGTCTGCTCAAGATTTGGAATACAGCTATCGCTATTCTAAGCTACAGGGTAAATCTATTGTGGTAGCTCAAGCTACTTTTCAGTTACAACCAGGGGAAAAGCCTGCTCTGGTAAAAACTATAACTTCTGAAAATTTTCACAAGCGCAGGAGTAGCCAACCTTATCACTTACCTAGTTGTGGTAGTGTTTTTCGGAATCCTGGACCAAAACCGGCTGGTTGGTTAATTGAACAAGCTGGACTTAAGGGCTATCAAATAGGTATGGCCCAAGTTGCTCACCTTCATGCTAACTTTATTCTTAACTGTGGGGGAGCTACAGCTAACGAAATTTTACAACTAATTTACCANACAAGCGCAGGAGTAGCCAACCTTATCACTTACCTAGTTGTGGTAGTGTTTTTCGGAATCCTGGACCAAAACCGGCTGGTTGGTTAATTGAACAAGCTGGACTTAAGGGCTATCAAATAGGTATGGCCCAAGTTGCTCACCTTCATGCTAACTTTATTCTTAACTGTGGGGGAGCTACAGCTAACGAAATTTTACAACTAATTTACCATGTTCAAGAACAGGTAGAAAAGCAGTGGTCTTTGTTATTAAAACCAGAGGTAAAAGTTATGGGAGATTTTTCACAAGTATTAACTTGATAATACTAATAAATTATAACTTGTGTTTGATAGTAGTTGCATAATTTATGGGTACAAATAAAGTACAGAAAATGAATAAATTATCGTTGCCCAGATGATTTTTATGCTAATAACTCAGATCCCCAACAAAAAATAAATTACCATCGTTTTTTTATTGGTTAAAGTACCTGAAATTAGCAGCAGTTTCAGATTCCCCACCTTCTGGAACCATGAATTACTATAGTTAAGGAAGTTGAGCAACAATCAAGATCTTTTGGTTAAGATTATTAATGAATTGTCTGAGGAAATCTTGGATAAATTAAGAAAATAAATGTCAATTTATTCATTATAATCAAGCCCTAAAAATTTATATGTAGTGTTATGATTTTAATGTTAGATGCTTNGTTAAGGAAGTTGAGCAACAATCAAGATCTTTTGGTTAAGATTATTAATGAATTGTCTGAGGAAATCTTGGATAAATTAAGAAAATAAATGTCAATTTATTCATTATAATCAAGCCCTAAAAATTTATATGTAGTGTTATGATTTTAATG
>NZ_LGSU01000531.1 GCF_002260545.1 Hydrocoleum sp. CS-953
ATAATTATAGGTTCATAAACATACTCTTTTGGTCTATTTAGTGCAGTGATAGCTGCTGCATTAATTTGAAAATTTTCAGAAAGAACTAGAGGAGGAGTGTTGAGAAAATCTAACAATTCACCGACAGGACATCTATAATAAACTTTTTTCTTTTCAGGTAATTTCATATATTCGAGGAATCTAATTTGGGAAATCATACCCAACATTTGTGTACTTTGAGTAATAATAACTCCGGGTAATTCTGGTTTTAGTCTAAATTTTTCAGCTACTATCTGTCCTAAAGTAGCAGAATTAACTTGGAAATCGTGGGAAGGCAAGTTTCCGATAGTAGAATTGAGTGTAAGCTGGGTTAGGTTAATCATTGAAATTAATCTAGAAATAAGCTGTATGAACAATATTTTATGAGGATATGTTAGGTTGGATTAATTTACGGTTAGATGCAAAAATCTAAAATCTAATCCGTGTTTGATGATTGCACAAACAATACTCTTTGTCCTATCCTGCTCCGGAATAGTATTATGGCCATTTCATACAAAACAAGCAGGGAAATGCCCAGTTTTCCACCTGCAAAACCAAGCTTAACTTTGCCTTTGAATACACTTGAGCTATTAAGTCAGCTATTACAACAGACATCTCAAGGTCTAGAAAGCATAGTCATTACAGAAGATATATTTGCCACCACTCAATACCTTATGTTTCCAGGGGTAAAGTTTACAGTAGTTATTTCCAAGGAGTTTAATGGACTTTTGTGGGGCAAAGTAGTTAAGGAGTTATCAAACAATCAAAGCCAGAAAAGAGAACAACAACAACAAAATTATAATTTCCAATCTAACTCTTTTAGCTTTCCCTTGAAAAGGGGAAATGTGGAAAATTTACAATTTAATGTGGGTTTAACTTTTGACCCAAAAGCAATTCAAGTTTTTGTATACCAAATTATTAATCGACTAGAGAAAGATCAAAGTCAATCAATAATTATATCTCAACTTAAATCTAGAATAAATAACCTAAAAGTGAATAATCCTAATCTCCAGAGCGAATTCACTTTAAAATTACTCAAACTATTGACTTCTAGGGAAAATATAGACTCCGTTTTACAGCTAAAAAATTCTCAAAAAAACAAGCAAAAAAAGAATTATCCTGACCTATCAAATTTACTACCAATAAATGATTCAACAGTTAATATTCATGGCATATCTACTCCTAATNGGAAAATATAGACTCCGTTTTACAGCTAAAAAATTCTCAAAAAAACAAGCAAAAAAAGAATTATCCTGACCTATCAAATTTACTATCAATAAATGATTCAACAGTTAATATTCATGGCATATCTACTCCTAATACTGAATTAATAACAAAAACTAATTTCCTAGAAAACAGTCAACTATCATCATCAGATTCAGTGTTGAATAATCAAGATTATCCATTAGTATGTAAACCTATTGAGACAGCTCTACACCAACAAATAGAACAAGAAAAACTCCTAAATCAAGTTACAACTCAAATTCGCCAAACTTTAGAATTACCAGAAATTTTATCAACTGCGGTGGAACAGGTGAGAAAATTCTTACAAGTAGACAGATTATTGATTTATCAATTCAATGATTCTTTATTGTTAACAAATAATATTACAGGAGTAAATCAAGAAAGAGGCTCAGTGAAATATGAAGCTTTAGTATCAGATAAAATTTCTTCTGTATTAGGTTTTAGCGAGGCAGAAAACTGCTTTTTTCCTCCTAATAGGTCTATAGTTAAATATAGTAAAAGCTCTGTTCATGCCATAGCTGATGTCGAAATAGCTTATAGTAAATTTCCTTGTTTACTAGAAGTGATGCGACAACATCAAATCAAAGCAAAATTAGTAGTACCAATTATAGTTGATGAAAAATTGTGGGGATTATTAATTGCCCATCAAAGTTCTGAGCGAGATTGGCAAAACAATGAAAAGAGATTTCTCAAAGAAATTGCAGAACATCTAGCGATCGCTATTTATCAAGCTCAATTATATGCAGAATTGCAAAAGCAAAAACAAACTTTAGAAAAACGCGTAGTTGAACGAACCCAAGACCTTTATGATGCACTTCAAAGTGCAGAATCAGCTAATTGTGCTAAGAGTGAATTTTTAGCGACAATGAGCCATGAATTACGCACTCCTCTTACCTGTGTTATTGGTATTTCTTCAACTCTTTTGCAGTGGTCTTATGGTAATAGGGGAGCAAAAATTATGCCAATAGAAAAGCAAAGAACCTATTTACAAACAATCCATGATAGTGGTGAACATCTACTGGAATTAATCAATGATATTCTAGATTTATCTCAAGTAGAAGCAGGTAAAACAGTCTTAAAAATTAGTGAATTCTCTTTATCTAAACTTAGCTATGAACTTTGGCAAAATTTTAGAGAAAAAGCTGAAGAAAGTGAAGTAAAACTAATTTTTGAACAGAATGTAAATCCAGATTTAGATAGATTTACGGCTGACCAAAGGAGAGTTAAACAAATTCTATTCAATCTTCTCAGCAATGCAATTAAATTTACTCCTCGTGGGGGAAATGTTAGACTGAAAGTGATGAGAGATCGAAATACAGCAGTTTTTCAAGTAGAAGATACTGGTATGGGAATTTCTGAAGAGCAAAAACCACTATTATTTAAGAAATTTCAACAATTAGATTCTCCTTATAATCGTCAACAAGGTGGTACTGGTTTAGGTCTAGCTTTGACAAAGCAATTAGTTGAACTTCATAGTGGAATTATTGAAGTAGAATCTACTGTAAATATCGGCTCTACTTTTACAGTTAAACTACCAGCAAAACCACTCAAATTAGCAAATGAAAAACTCAAACAAAAAGGAGAAAGTGCATCCAATATTTTATCCTTACAAGGTACGGTAGTATTGATTGAACAAGAAGAAGAAATTGCCACAATAATTTGTGATATTTTGACAGCAGCAGGATTAAAAGTTGTATGGATAATAGAAGGCTCTACTGCAGTAGAACAAATTATTTTATTGCAGCCTGTTGCTGTAATTTTAGATATGCAGTTACCAGGAATTGATGGTATAGATATTATTCAACAGTTATCCACAACAAGCAGCACTAAAAATATTAAAATTTTGGCATTAACTACTGTTAATACAGAAATAAATTGGGAATATTATTATACTGCTGGTGTGGATGAATGTTTAACCAAACCAATTAATCTCGAATATTTATTAAGTAAAATGATAGCATTAATAACGTAAGCATTCAGCCGTCAACTATTGCTTTTGACGGGCGATCAAATAAACATTATTCTTAAGGGCAAAGTTTTATTGCTCAGAGCTGACAGCTAATACCCGTTGGCGGAGCATTCCGGTACGGAAATGGTTACTTAGTAACTAATAGAAATAGGCGTGAAAAAGATATATACTTTTTGCATCTAGTAGGAAACAGGAAATATATTTTCACGAAAAAAAACAGGAAAAATGATTGTGTCACTTAATTTTACCGAATAATGAATAATTAATAATTATTCATTAC
>NZ_LGSU01000532.1 GCF_002260545.1 Hydrocoleum sp. CS-953
TTTAAGGCTCGTTCAATATTTAGCATTCTTCTGGCCAATTTCTGCTTGAACCATTTTACCTTATTTCCCAACAACTCTATTAATCAAAAGCCCTCTTATTTTAGGAGGGTTTTTTTGTTGAGAAAATAATCTATAGCAATCCTATTTAGGGTTTGCTGAAAAAGTCTTATGGATGAGGGTAGAAGTCATATCATGTCCGCTAGCATCGGTATTGTATAGCAAAGGTAGAGAACACTTAACTGGGAACAGGGAACAGGTGGCAAGGCTTAATTATCAAGAAAAAAACTTAAATTTCCTGTAGATATTTACGCTTGGGTTTACACAAACGATATAAACGGACATGATATTAGTTGCTCTTGCAATGAAATGATCTCATGTCCGGTAGCATCGTTTGTGTATAATAGAGGAGGAAGAAAAATAATTGCCCGGAGCGATATTGCTACGCAACGCTACTCTTCAAGCACTTGACAAATCATCAGTAGGCCACCAACGAAAACAAGTGAGACCTGTTTGGGAGCGATTGCCTCCGGCACGTTTCACGATCGCTGTTTCATTAAGTTGATACATCGCTCAAAAACGATATCTTCCATCTGGGATAAATTTTCACTCGTTTTGATTACTTATAGGTTCATTAATTATTGGCCAGAGTCATTCGGCGGGTTGTAGTTCTGGTGTATGGGCGGGTTTTAACTCCAAATGCAATCCAAGTGCGAACTTTGAGTTTTTGACTACTGTGCCAACCTGCTTTGTCTAGCACTAATATCATGTGCTTATTTTTTCCTCAACCAAAATGTCCAGCTAAGTCAGTCAGCACTTGGTTAAAAACAATAATATTGACCTTGGGCAAAAGCCACTCTTTTTGTTTCTCCTGACTGGGGATGTACAAACCCATAGAGCCAAAACCACTGAAAACGCCAGTTTACCTCTGCAGTTGGTTGTACTCCCACAGGTGTCCATACTCGTCGGAAAATTGGCTTGAGACCCAAACGATGTTCATCCATTGCCCAGAGTTCTACAGTGGCCTCTGGATACTCGGCTTTTAATTGTTCAAATCGGTGACAGAGTTTTTTTTCCATTTCTCTTGTTCGGTTGGAGTTGCCGACTTTTCATGCTGTGGCCGGGGGATTCGTAATCTATATTTCATTGACCGTAAATATTCCCATCCCCTGCGCCGTTTGCGAAGCACTCCGTAGGAATCAACTCGATGGTCAATTAATTCTGTTAACCAATCCCCCACCTTGCGCCCATTCCATAATCCTCCATCTGGTGCCCTCTCCTGGAGGGCCATTTCTAGGTAGGCTTGCCTTTCATCTGAAAGGAATCCCTTTTGCCCTGGATGTTGATGGCGACGATCTACCAATCCTTCTCTACCTTGCCGATTGTAGCGACGTGCAATTTGACGAATTGCCTCCAAACAATAGCCTGTGACTGAAGAAACTTCTTTTGTTGTTGGTTTATCTAATTTTAGGTTAAGACTCGTTAATTTAATGCGGAACCCGCCCCTACATTTATTTCTTCTGGGAAAACTACATCATAAGTTTAGCAAAATTTGTAGGGTGCGTTTTGCTGTCGCATAACTCCGTTTTGCTGGCGCAAAGCTTTCCTATCGGAATGCTCCGCAAACGCTTTATATGTCGCTCCGCGTTAACGGAGTTGTGCGCTAGCTAAACGGCTGTCGCCGACATGAAAAGCGCTGCGCGACATGAAAAGACGGCTAAAATTTAGACTATGAAATAAATTTAGCCATCCGTCGTAACGCACTATTTTAGGTGTGTCAGTCCACTACTGCTCTATATCAACGGTGCGTTACGGCGCAATGTAATCTTTAACAGTTAACAGTAGTTTGTGGTAAGCGCCTAAGGCACCCTACTGGACTGACGTAATGCCCAATACTGACCGCTTCTTTAATACCCAATTTACAACCGACAAGACTTCCGTTCCCTAGTTTCTTCAATATGTTGCCAACCATAGGAAAAATGACTAATACCATTAATCTGAGGAGTGGCTCTCCTAATAGCTTGCATTTGCATTTCCAAAGAAGGACGATTTTTAAAAGGTTGCCCCCAGACACCAGCGATCGCCGGAATAACCTTCACCCCATTAGACGCCATACTCACAACTCTCTCTACTTTAGAAACAATACAACTAGGGTCGCGATCGCCACACGCTCCATAAGACATAGGATGCCATTCCATCCAACTCGGAAATTGATCCCAAGGTTGGAGGCGAGAGTCAAAACCACTATTCCGTACTCTCCTATTCCCACCTGGGAAAAATACGGCTCCAGCAGATAAACCTTTTTGCTGTACTGGTTTACTTGCCACTTGGAGAAAATCTAATATTCCTTGAGCAGCATGAGCAACACTCAATTCCCAAACTTGTGTTCCCGAACCTCCTTTTGGTAGTTTATCGCCATTAGCAGAGAGTGAAAAGAAACTTTGCCACTTCGGAGTTCCCCTGGAAGAAACAGCATAAATATCTCCAGAAGTAACATACCCCTTGTCTAAAAATCTTCTAATTAATTCTTTTCCTGCTTCATTTTTAGCACGTTGCAATAAAACATTCCGAGAAGCTTCACCATATATCCATAAATCTTTTACCTCATCTGCCACAGAGTTACTCCCCACTCCCCGCAAATAACGAACGTAGTCAAATAAAACTCCTTGAGGTTGGCGTTTTAATACCTCATTCACCATAACGCTATAATCTTGACGTGCTTCCGGACTGTAAGGATCGACAAAGGTATGAAAAGCATGACTCGCACCTAACTGGTTATGTAAACTAACATTATCTGGAATTACTTGAAGAGTTGTTTGACCTCTACCATTACGCGCTAAAGCTTGTTGACGGTTAGGTAGTTGGGAATAGGTGTACCCGAAGTTCATGGTAAATACCCAGCCATAAGCTCGCAAACCTCTCTCTTTTGCTTTTCTCAGACTTTCAGCTAATAGATCGACATTTTCATAACCAGGTACACGGAGTACGGACGGCCAAACTGTAGGATTATTTGCTGCGGGTAGAAGCACTTGTCCGTCAAAGAAGGCTTCTATGTATACTTGGTTATAGCCTTGATTAACAATTTTATCAAGTATCCTATCAATTTCTCCTGGTCTGGCATCACAAGGATATATTCGTAACCAAATACCTTGATTCCTCGGCCAATTTCTCAGGCGACAATTGCCAACTTCTCTGCTATGTTGAATATGAATATCTTGATATTGTTTTTCTGCATCTTTATCTCCTCCTAAAACTGCTTGACGAAGATTTTCTTTTTCGGCGATCGCTTCTGGTGATAACCGACAATAAATATCTGTTTGTGCTTGTGCTTGTGCTTTTGCAGGAAACCAGAGGTAGGAATTTAGTATCAGACTAAATAAAATTGCTCCTAAATTACTTATATGGAAACATTTTTTAGTTTTAATTTTTGTCATGGTAGTTATTTCAGTTATCAGTTATCAGTACCTCAGTAGACATTAGAGAGAAGTTATACTAATTCCCATGCATTAATGCTATACTT
>NZ_LGSU01000533.1 GCF_002260545.1 Hydrocoleum sp. CS-953
ACTCCCCTGCTCCCCTACTCCCCTACTCTCCCGCTCAAGAAAATGTAGCAAATATTTATCACCCTTAATATTAAACTGTGATACTCTCTTGTTTTGTCAAACACATAGCAATTCCTTTTTCATAATAAGCCGCCTCATTAATAAAAACTGGCCAAACAGGATTTTCTTCCTCATAATAAATTGTTTTGCCATCAAAAGTTAAAAACATTGGCTCACCCGGACTTAATTTTTGATAATCTTTCCCTTCTAATTTAGGATGAATCATTGCTGTTATTTCTCCCTCCTCAGTCTTAGGATAATCCACAACTTTTAAATGTTGATAAACGACAATATCCCCATTTATATGATGTAGCTTACCCTCATTAAAATATTCAACAAAATCTAAACTTGTCTGAACTAATTTTTCTGTTTTTTGAAATAAATCTGCCTGGATAACTCCTTGAGCAATCGGACCTACTTCAATAGCAAAACCACGTTCACATATAGAATTTATCAAAGAATTTTCCACTCCTGGATTAAAACAACTATAAACTTTCACATTTGGCTCAACTGAACTTAAATAAGCAGCCATTTTTAAGTTAAAAGGATGATTATTTACCAAAATAATTGTTAATCCCATGTTAGCAGTAGTAGTATGTAAATCCAAGATTAAATCAAACTTAGGATTCCCTTTCGGTCCTAACATTTGATTAATAAATTTTGCCCGACTCTCCTCATAATTAGTCTTTGTATTATTTTCTAAATCTTTAACTTGAAAACAACGATTTAAATCTGTATCAACGTATCTTCTAACTAATTTCAATGCTTCAGGATTAGCCAATAATGTTTTAGTCTCAAAATTTGTTCTGCTAATCAAATCTGGAAACTTTTCAAATTTTTTGACAAGATATATTCCTGTAAATTCATTTCCGTGTGTTCCACCAATAATTGCTAATTTATTAATTTTTTCCATGATGCTAAATTATGATTATTCACCGTTACTTAATTCTGGATTTTCTTGAACTAACTCTGATTCTTCAGAGATAGTATTAGGTAGATTTTTATAAAAAGTTTCTAGACTTTGGCGATCGCCTACATAACGCCAATGCCAAGGTTCATAACCAACACCTTTCTCATCATCAACAGGTATCATTTCAAAGCTAAAGTAAGCAGCATTATTTTTTAACCACTGAAAAGCTGCCGTATTTTCAAATTCCACATTTTGGTAAGTTTCAGGTGCATTTTTATCCCCAATATCAACAGCATAACCTGTTATATATTCCCCATAACTTAGAGGTGAAAAATTGACCTTAGAATTTTCCTCAATAGTATTAGTCTCACTTACCAAATCCTCCAAATCAGACTTAGACATAAATCCTCTCAAAGCTACTAAATTAATCCCATCATTTCTAGCAGCATAAAGCATTTCCTGAAACTTTTTTGCTGCATTTACTTGTAATTTAATATCATTATCAGCAACTACATAAGCTAGTTCTATTTCTGCTATTTGTGAGTAAGGCAAATCTGCAAGGAGATTTTTCTCAGGCTCAATTATAGGAGTTTCTGTAGTAGAAGAATTAGCTACCTCAATACTATCAGTTTCAGTTTCAGTTGATGAAGCATTAACTTGGTTGAGATTAGATTGAACTTGTAATCCTAGAGTAACTACTCCCACCAAAACTACTATTCCCGCCCAACTCCAAATCCATTTTTTATTGTTAGGTTTAGTTGGGATAATTTCTTCATCCTTTTGGGGGTCTCGCACTGCTTCAGGAATTTCATCCACAACAGTTTCCTGGACTAATGATAAATTGTCTGACAGACTTTCGTTGTTCAAAGCTTCACTCCTGCTGGTGAATTTCAAAATCGTTTTTTATTCTATAGGTAAATCTTGATAAGTCAACATTCCATACCTTTTCACGGAAGTCAAAAGTCGTAGGGGCGAATGGCCATTCGCCCCTACAAAAGCGAGTGTGTAATTCTGAGGTTTCCTACGGGGCGTATCAAAGTGGGGAAGTAATTCCGCACACAGCCCCTCCAGAATGTAAGACACACTCAAGACAGTCAAAAGTTATATTTTTAAGGATCAAAACTTTAACTATACAGTAACTTCAGGAAATTATTTCACATTTAAAGTTTGAAACTATTTGTGACATCTTTAAAGTTAATTAGTACGGAAATAAAAGGTAAGCATTCAGCTATAGCAATCCTCTAATCGGTTGTGGTATTTTGGGAGTATTTAGGAGTTGTAATTTTCAAGGTTTTCAGCTTTTTTTAACTATTATCAAACTTGTTACCGAAATAATTAATAATTAAGCAATTAAATAATTAGATAATTCACGCCTTGAAGCCTCCACTTTCAAGGGTGGAAAAAATAAATCTTTTCCCCCTTTGTGTCAATCCTCTCCCTAAAAGGGAGAGGTAATTATCAATTATCAATTATCAATTATCCATTAATGAAGACCAATGCGCGGATTGCTATATAAACCCGGTTTCTAAACTTAAAAAAAATCATAGCCACCCATCACCAACCCCTTTTATATAAAATCCGGTTATACAGTAATTCCAAAACTACTTCTTCATTAAGACAAGTTTTTTATTGAATAGGAATTATATAATTTAATACTTCAAATCCAATATTTCTCCTAACTCCTGTACGGGCGTTAACGATAGTTATGCGAAGCTAACGGCCGTTTCGCGGAGCGACATGTTTGCGGAGCATTCCGTCAGGAAAACGCCCCTACGATTCCTGACTCCTCCGCAATACGATAACTAATTACCCGGATTCTATATTAGTAATAACTGATAACTGATTATAGTCCACATTCTTCCACCCTAGAATATAGTACCCTACGCAAACGTTTAGTAATCATAAATTCGGGAATATTCACAGTAACTTCTGGTTCTCTTATAGCTACTGGTAAATGACCTTTAGGAGCATCTTCGGAGAAATTTAACTGCTCATATTTTTTCCATTTTCTGGCTTTTCTCCAACCTAGTCTATCCCCAAATATTTGATAACTTTGTGGATTATACCTTTCCAAGTTATTACCAGTTTCTAAGTAAATTGATATTTGGATACTAAGACCAAATTTATCTGCTGAATACTTCCGCCAGAGTTGGTCAATATTACCAATTTCTTCACAAGAAATTTTTTCTTTAATTGCTCTTGTGTTGATACCTCCAGCTCTAGTTCTTTGAGTTAATTTTAAAATCAAATCGTATGTTTCTTCATCTGCTTCCTGCCATTTATTCTCTGCTAATAAATTTTCTAACTGAATGTAAGGAGAATTATCTGAGGCTTGTGAAGTAATAATTTTAGATTGAGATATATCCGATTCTTTTTGGGTAAATATTCCGAAATTATTAGCATTCGCTAATGACGGAAATGCTACTAAAATTATCCCTAAAAAAACAATTAAAATTTTTGGTTTACATTGAATCATAAGTTAATACCCAGATTATTGCCAATAAGATTCTATAATTTATATCATCTCCGGTTGAATAGTTATAAATAACGATGGAGGAGTCAGGAGTCA
>NZ_LGSU01000534.1 GCF_002260545.1 Hydrocoleum sp. CS-953
GAGATAGGGAGATGGGGAGATGGGGAGATGGGGAGATGGGGAAGGAACAAGGAAAAAATATTTACCCCATCAGTTGTACTTTCTCTAAACAATAATAATTTTAATTTATGATCGCTGAAAATCAACTATTGTGGTATCAAAGAATATTTCTCTGTGTGCCAACAAATATTTCTAAATTCTCTTCTCTCCTGACTCCTGACTTCTGACTCCTAATTAACTATCTAATTATACCAATGCTACCGAATTTATATGAAACAATCTTCAGTAAAAAATCTGCGACGGCGCTGGAATATTTCTCGGTGGGCGATCGCTAAACCTTGGTTAACTATCTGTTTTTGGTTAACTGTAACTATAGCAGGATTATTTGCTTTTAGTAGTCTCAAATATGCTTTATTTCCAGAGGTCAGTTTTCCCGTAGTGGTGATACAAGCAAAAGCAAGTTTTGACACCGCTACAGAAACAGAAAGAGAAATTACTGCCCCTATTGAAAATGCTGTCAAAAACCTGGAAACAGAAGGGATGTATGAATTGCGTTCCTCAACATATCCAGGTCAAGCAGTGATAAATATGGCTTTTAGCACTCTCTACAATTTAAGCTCGGCAACAGCAAATGTGGAAACTGCTCTCAAACAAGTAACTCTACCTCCAGAAACAAGTTTAGAAATAATTAGTCTCGACTTAAATGAGTCAGCAGCTATTAGTTACGCCATTACCAGTGAGAGTAAAACTCTGAAAGAATTAACTAAAATTGCCCAAAATCAAATTATTCCTACTATTGCCGAATTACCAGGAGTTTTAAAAGTTAATCTACTGGGCGATGCTTCCCGAAAACAAAAAGATAATGAAAATTTAATCTCTACTTCTCCCCCAACTCTAGTTAGTTTCAATGCTAAAAATGCGATAGCTTTTCAAGTAGTTAAACGTGCTGATGCTAATACTCTAGAAGTCGTGAGTAAGGTAGAAGCAACTGTAGTAAAATTGCAGTCTGACTTACCTGAAATTAAACTTGTCTTAGCAGAAACTCAAGCAGATTATATTCNTAAAAATGCGATAGCTTTTCAAGTAGTTAAACGTGCTGATGCTAATACTCTAGAAGTCGTGAGTAAGGTAGAAGCAACTGTAGTAAAATTGCAGTCTGACTTACCTGAAATTAAACTTGTCTTAGCAGAAACTCAAGCAGATTATATTCAGGAGGCAACCCAAGCTACTATTGATGCTTTGTTATTAGGAATTATTTTGGCAGTGGCAGTCATTTTTCCATTCTTACGGAATTTGACTGCAACAATGATTACAGCTTTGGCAATACCTATTTCTTTATTAGGTACTTGTATTGTCATGGCAATATTTGGATTTAATTTAGAAACTATTACTCTGCTAGCATTGGCAATAATTATTGGAATTATTGTTGATGATGCTATTGTGGATGTAGAAAATATTGCTAGACATCTTGAAGCAGGAGAAACTCCTAAACAAGCAGCAATTTCTGGTACTGATGAAATAGGTTTAACTGTTGTTGCTTCTACTTGCACTATTGCAGCAGTATTTCTGCCAGTTGCTTTTATGGGAGATACTCTCGGTCAATTTTTTCAACCTTTTGGTTTGACGGTTTCGGCAGCAGTATTAATTTCTTTATTGGTTGCTCGCACTTTATCGCCGGTATTGGCAAGTTGGTGGTTGAATGAATTTAGGAGTCAGGAGTCAGGAGTCAGGAGTCAGGAGGAAGTTACTCAGAAACCGGGTTTATCAGAGAAATTTGGTGATTTGAAGGATGGGGATAATAAACCCGGTTTCTTGTTTTGGCAACGAAAAGGAGTTAGGGAGAAACCGGGTTTATCAGAGAAATTTGGTGATTTGAAGGATGGGGATAATAAACCCGGTTTCTTNTTTTGGCAACGAAAAGGAGTTAGGGAGAAACCGGGTTTATCAGAGAAATTTGGTGATTTGAAGGATGGGGATAATAAACCCGGTTTCTTATTTGAGAAGATTTTATCTAATCAATATCAAAAATTACTTAACTGGTCGCTAGACCATCGCAAAATTGTCATCGCCATAGCTTTATTTAGTTTTGTCGCTGGTGTAGCAATGATTCCTCTAATTCCTAAAGGGTTAACACCCCAACTCGACCGAGGCGAATTTAATATTACCTATTCTTATCCTCTACCTACTTTTACCACTAATACTGAAAAATCTCCCCCTCCCCAAGAAATTAAACCGCCTCCTGAAAACTCAATTTTTGGGGAAGGTGCATTTAATTGGATGAGCGATATAACCAACTCTCCGACCAGAATATTGTTAAGAAAATCTCGAAGAATAGCTCAACAAATTGAGAAAATTGTTTTATCTTCCCCAGAAGTAGAGTCTGTTTTTACTATTGCAGGTTTCCAGGGTGAGCCAAATCGTGGTAAAGTGTATGTGAAACTCAAAAAAGAGCGATCGCTAACCACTGCCCAAGTACAAGAGCAAACTCGTACTGCTTTATCAGAATTAGAAAAAGTTACTATCAGTGTTGAGGATATTCCTTTTGTGGAGACTGGTGCAGGAAAACCTTTTGAAATAATGCTATTGGGAGATAACCGGGAAATTCTTCACAATACTGCTACGGAAATTCAAACTCAGATTCAAAAAATACCAGGTTTTGTAGACATAACTATAACGTCTCAGTTTCAGAATTTTGATAACCCGATAGAAATCAGTCGTCGCGGTTTGAAACAGGTTGTGTATATTACTGCTAATCTCTCTGATGGTTTAGGATTAGCGGATGCTATTGATTTGGCAGTAGAGGTAGCTCAACCTATTTTACCAGATGGTGTCGAGTTAGATTTGGGAGGAGATTCTTTGAGAGTAGGAGAAGTATTTGGTAGTTTTGCCGTGACGTTAGGTTTGTCTGTTGTCTGTATGTTGACAGTGCTATTTTTACTTTTTGGTAGACTTTTAGAACCTTTGGTAGTAGGTTTGTGTTTGCCTCTATCTATTGTGGGAGCAATGTTAGGGTTGTTAGTTACTCAAAGTGATTTTGGTGTTATTTCTTTATTAGGTCTAATTTTTCTCCTTGGTTTGCTCGACAAAAATGCCTTGTTGTTGATGGATTATATTAATCAGTTGCGTCAGTCTGGGTTAGAGCGGAGAGAGGCAATTTTGGAAACTGGAGTAGTGCGACTGCGACCAATTTTGATGACCACAAGTTCCACCGTTTTAGGGATGTTGCCGATCGCTCTGGGATTAGGAGCAGGAGCAGAATTACGACAACCTTTAGCTGTGGCAATTATTGGCGGGTTGATTACTTCTACATTATTGAGTTTAATTGTAGTTCCTGTTTTGTATAGTTTATTAGAAGATTTGTGGGATTGTAAAAACAGTTAAATAGACGAATATATTTTAGAACTAGCTGATATTAAAATAGACATCTCCGGTAATCAAAAATTAAATCAATTATCCCGAATAAATCATCAATAGACCTCTCCGAAAAAGATATATATTTTTTGCGGTAGTAGGGAACATGGAACAGGGAACAGGGAATAGATAATATA
>NZ_LGSU01000535.1 GCF_002260545.1 Hydrocoleum sp. CS-953
AAACAACCGCTTTTTTCTCCATGAATGGAGAGGCTTTATACCTTAATTTTTTGGTAATTAATTTTGCATACCTGCTTATCAGTTAATAGTTATTGTAGAATAAATACAATAAATTTTAAACACATTTTTTCTCCTACAAAAAATGACTCATACTCTCAAATCTAAACCTAATTTAGCTACAAAATTAGTAAATGGAATTCTCTCTATTAAACCACTCGCTAATTTTGCCAAAACTCAAGCACGAAAGATGATTATTAAACGTGCAGAAAAAATTGGCGTTCCTTGGCGCAAACAAGTAAAAGAACTTTCAGAACGTAATTGGAATAGAGAATGGGAAGAGGTAAATAATCCTAATTTGGCATATCCAGAATATTATTTTACTTCATTCCATGCTTATGAAAAAGGTAATCTGAGTTGGCAAGCAGCTATCGAAGAAGAAGTAGCAGCTTTAGCAGTTCATGCAGGTATTTGGCGAGAAGAAGGTATTGGTGGAGATGCTAGACTTCGTAAAAGTTTTCTTGATATTTTAAAAGCAGAAATTTCTACTCCAAATGATATTTTAGACTTGGGATGTGGTGCGGGTTTAAATACTTTTTCACTGCAAAAAGTTTTCCCTCAAGCTAAGTTTACAGGAGTAGATTTATCACCTTATTTTTTAGCAGTTGGTTTGTATCGTTCTCAAAAGCAAAATTTGGATATTAATTGGGTTCATGCTGCTGCTGAAGCAACTGGTTTACCTGATGATTCTTTTGATTTAATTTCTATCTCTTTGGTATGCCATGAATTACCACAATTTGCTACTCGAAAAATATTTCGGGAAGTAAGGCGTTTATTACGTTCAAATGGTAGTATTGCTATTATGGATATGAATCCTAAGTCGGAGGTTTATGCTACGATGGCTCCTCATATTTTTACTTTGTTGAAGAGTACGGAACCTTATTTGGATGAATATTTTACTTTGGATATAGAAAAAGAGTTGGTTAATGCTGGTTTTTCAGCTCCGAAAATAATTTGTAATACTCACCGTCACCGCACTATTATTGCTAGGGTTGATTGATATTCTGGTTGTAATTTTTGTTGTTAACTTGGAACAAACAGGGCTATTTCATTCTAGAATCAAGTTATGATTTTACTAGCTTTTAGAGATTGGTTGATATAACCTTCAATTCTTGAAAAGCCATAAGATTTTCTTTAATGCACAAAAATTAAGAAATTAGAGCGAAATAGCCCTGTGGAACAACAGAGATTGAAGAAAGTTAGCTGAAGTTTTCTATTGTTCTATTTTTAATTAGGGTCTGCTGAAAAATTTATGTTTGTTTGCAGCGAGGGAAGACTTTCACTGTTTAACTGAGAATAGTTTTCCCTTTATTAAATTGCAATATTTTGGATTAGTTTTGATCAGATGCTATCTGATTTGTTTTTACCTTTGAAAGTTATTTTGTTGAATAAAAGATCATGCATAAGGGCATATTAAACCAACTATATATTATGATATGACAATTTTTAGAGAAGTGCAATTGGTATCGGCAATTTTTTTCTAGAGCTTAATAAAATGAGAGTCTAATACTATAGTAATGTTCTGCATTCTCATCTTCTGCTCCTAAATTAATAGTTATAGAAATTTATCTGATAACTATTAGGCGATAAATCCATATTTCCAGTTAAGTTTTGAGTTAACAACCATAGTAAATAATATCCAATTCAAAAAGATAGTAGGAGAGTAGGGAATAGAAACTGTGACTCTTTAATTTTCTCCTATTGCCAAACCAAGGTCTCCTCTATCTACTACTCCCCAACTTAAGAAAATTAAGAATCTAGCGATCGCCATTAACTCTTTTTCCAGTTTGTGCAAGAATAGGGTTATTTTTTTGACTTTTTTTGAGTTTTTTAGCTTGGTTATTACTCGCATCTAAATTTGCTGTTGAATTAGATTTATTTGTCTCAGTTACAACTTCTTTTACTTGTAATTCTGACAATAATATACGACGTTTTCGCTGAGATTCTGAGTCATCCGGTTTAATAGCAATAGCGCGGTTATAACAAGCCAAACCTTCTTTATAGCGTTTAATTTTTTCTAATACTATACCTTTTCTTCCCCAAGCTTCATAACTATTATTATTAAGAGCAATTGTTTGGTCGTAAGCCGTCAAAGCTTTTTCATAACTTGACAATTTTTCTAATACCCGACCTTGGCATAACCAACCTTCATAACGTTCCTTTTGAATCGCAATAGCATAATTACAAGAACTTAAAGCTTCCTCATACTTTTCTAACTTCAATAATGCTTCTGCTTTACCCAGAAAAGCTTGATAACATTGGGGGTAAATTTTAATTGCTCGGTCGTAAGAATTAACTGCTTCATCATGGTTTTCTAAAGCACCCAAAGCTACTCCTCGATTATGCCATACTTCATAATCATCTGGCATTAATTTAATTGCTTGGTCGTAGCAAGTAACTGCTTCTTTATATTTTTTTATTTGCCACAAAACAGCACCTTTGTTATACCAAAGTTCATATCTATCCGGTTGAATTTTTAATGCTTTATCATAAGAATCAATTGCCTCAGTAAAAGATTTTAACCTGCCCAGTAAATTACCTCGGTTATACCAGATTTCAAATTTATTTGGTTGAATTTTCAGAGCTTTGTCAAAAGTAGCGATCGCCTCTTCATAACGCTCTAACCTTCCTAACAAAGCACCTAGATTATGTAAAATATCAACATTTTTAGGTTGAATTGAAAGAGCTTGTTGATATGAAACAAGTGCCTCATTATATTGTTGTAATTTCTTGAGTAAGATACCTCGGTTTAGCCAAATTTCTACATTATCTGGCTGAAGAGAAAGAGATTTATCATAGGAAGCTAATGCTTCAGAATAACGCTCTAACTTGACAAAAACATTGCCACGATTAAACCAATATTCAAATCTATCAGAATTAATTGCAGTAGCCCGATCATAAGCAGTAAGAGCATCAGCATAACGCTGCAATTTTACAAAAACATTACCACGCTTAAACCAAGCTTCACTTAAACCAGAATTAAGAGAAATAGCTTTTTCAAAAGTTGCTAAAGCTTGATTATATTGACCTTCATAAAACTGCTTTTCTCCTAGTTTTAAATAATCATCAGCAATCATAGCAGGCTGTTTTTCAGAGGATTTTGATTCCTGAGTATTTTTAACAGATTTAGTTGTTGAATTGACAGGATAATTAATTTCTTTAAGAGCCTGATGTTTGGCTTCTTGAGCTTCGGAAATAATCACTTGTAGCTGCATTAAAAACTGAGACTTTAAAGCTTCTACTTGTTCTACAGATGATTTTGATATCTTAGCTTCTTGATGAATAAATTCAATTGACTTTTTGGCAGTAACTATGTGATTCTCTAATTCCGTAAATAATTTTTGGGATTGATTCAGATTTGATTCTAATTCACTAATTTTTTTTAACCGCTTATTGACTTCACCTACTAATTCTTTAATTACTAATCTTCTGACTAACCAAAAAAAGCTAATAGTTACAGGAGGTAATAA
>NZ_LGSU01000536.1 GCF_002260545.1 Hydrocoleum sp. CS-953
ATTAACTGGAGACGGGTTGAGAAGAATGTATTTAAGTTGCATGCATTTAATTTACAGAGCATCCAGCCGTGGCGAAATCCGCGTATCGGCGTAAATACCAAAGACTTCTGACCAAAAGTCATTACGCTAGGTTGCTAGCTGTTAGGCGTGTGACCCAAGATAATCAGGGAAAGAAAACTGCTGGTGTAGATGGTATCAAAAATCTACCTCCAATGCAGAGATTTAACCTGGTTGATTTATTAAACACGCGATACCTCAAAGCAAGTCCGACCCGTAGAGTCTGGATACCTAAACCAGGACGGGATGAAAAGAGACCTCTTGGAATCCCCACAATGTACGACCGTGCATTACAAGCTCTGGTGAAATTAGGTATGGAACCAGAATGGGAGGCACGTTTTGAACCTAACAGTTATGGTTTTAGGCCAGGACGGTCAACACATGATGCCATAGAGGCAATTTATACCAGCATTAATCAAAAACCAAAATATGTGTTAGATNCCTAAACCAGGACGGGATGAAAAGAGACCTCTTGGAATCCCCACAATGTACGACCGTGCATTACAAGCTCTGGTGAAATTAGGTATGGAACCAGAATGGGAGGCACGTTTTGAACCTAACAGTTATGGTTTTAGGCCAGGACGGTCAACACATGATGCCATAGAGGCAATTTATACCAGCATTAATCAAAAACCAAAATATGTGTTAGATGCTGATATATCTAAATGTTTTGACCGAATTAACCATGATGCGCTGCTGAGAAAAGTAGGTCAGACACCTTACAGACGATTAATCAAACAATGGCTAAAGTCTGGAGTTTTTGACAACAAACAATTCTCAGGCACTGCGGAAGGAACACCGCAGGGAGGGGTTATATCACCCTTACTAGCAAACATCGCCTTACACGGTATGGAAGAATGCTTATCAAAATTCGCCGAATCCCTACCGGGAAGAAAACGAGATAACAAATGGGCATTATCCTTGATACGCTATGCTGATGATTTTGTAATCCTACATAAAGACATCAAAGTAGTGTTACAAGCAAAAGCCGTAATACAGGAATGGTTAAACCAGGTAGGATTAGAACTAAAGCCAGAAAAGACTAAAATTGCCCACACCTTGGAAGAATATGAAGGGAACAAACCCGGATTCGATTTCCTAGGATTCACAATTAGGCAAGGTCAGGTAAAATCAACCAAACTTGGATTTAAGACACTGATTAAACCATCCTCCAAGAGTATAAAAACTCATTACCGGAAACTGGCGGATATATGCGACAAACATAAAACCGCCCCAACCAAAGCTTTAATAGCTAAATTAAATCCGGTAATAAAAGGATGGGCTAACTACTTCTCCGATGTAGTCAGTAAAGAGATGTTTAATAGTTTAGACCATCTGTTAGTCATAAGATTATGGAGATGGGCAAAGAGAAGGCATCCAAATAAGTCAGCCAAATGGGTGAAAAAGAAGTATTTCCCCAATATAAAAGAAACCCGGAACTGGGTACTTAATGATGGCGAATACATACTAAACCTACACTCAGATGTTCCTATTATAAGGCACATCAAGGTGAAAGGTAATAAATCCCCTTATGACGGCGACTGGACTTATTGGAGTAGTAGAATCGGTAAACATCCGGGCGTAAGGAAAGAAGTCACAACGCTGTTAAAACGGCAAAAGAATAAATGCGCATTTTGTGGATTAACCTTTAGTCCAACAGACCTTATGGAAGTTGACCATATAAAACCAAGGTCTAAAGGTGGTGACAACACTTATAAAAATAAACAACTATTGCACCGACACTGCCACGATACCAAAACTACTTTAGACAACAAAACATATCCAAAGCCAAAATTGCAGGATTTACCTGATGGCTATTTATGGGTTAACGATATGCTGGTTTTAAGGTAGGGATGTGCCCATGACAAGGGACGTTTAAGAGAGGAGCCGAGATGAGGTGAAAGTCTCACGTCCGGTTCTGAAGACGAGTCGGGTAGGGTAACTTACCTGGCTTAGTTTAACTACTTTGCCCATTTTTTTCGATCTAGGATGAAAAATGTTATGATCTATCTTTAGATCAAGATTATCTTAATTTTCTTGATTTTTTGATAACATTCTGTCAACTTGAGAATTTGTTACTAATCCTGGTCCAATGTACTTTTCCACCAACATTAGTAATTCGCTTTCTCCGAAAGGCTTGGTCAAGTAGTGTGTAGCTCCAACTATTCTGGCCTTAACCCGATCTATAAATCCTTCTATGCCAGTAAGCATAATAATAGGTGTCTGGCGAAATGCTGTAGAGTTACGCAACATCGCACAAATCTCATAACCATCTAGTTCAGGCATAGCAATGTCACATAAAATCAAGTTTGGTTTAATTTGAAATACTTCGCCTAATGCTTTGAGGGGATCGCTGAGACTACTGACCTCATAACCATTTTGATTGAGAATTGACTTAACTTTTTCCCGAACAATTAAATCATCATCAATACATACTACTTTCGGTATTTTTGTTTCTCGTTGCAATGACTTTGAGTTTTTGACTATACTTGTTTTTGAACATTGGTCAACTAATTGCACTATCCCTTTTTGCACAAAAGGATAAATGGCCTTCGCTACTTTTAATACATCTCTGTTTAGATATCTAGCTATTTGCTGCATTGATGTTTGGCCATCTGACCAATGACTTAAAATATTATATATGTTTGGCTTTAATGCTTTTTTGAACTGGACTGGATCGGAAATTACTGGACACTGTTGAGTAGAGTAAATATAAGGAGAAAACTGATTCCATTCCTGTATCTGCTGGATCATTTTGGCCAATAATGAGCTGACTTCTAAGGTTGTTAGCTGAGGTGTTAGTGCTGGGCCAAGCTCAAATATAAATGCTCCTTGATGGAGACTTAGTAAATTAAATAGAGTTTCACGAACCATACTATGTATAATGCTGCGTCCCTGAGCTGGTGTGAGAATACCCTTTTCCAACAAAGCCCATAAATAACCATACTCAGGTGCATTGACAGAGGCAACAGAAGGAACTTTAATTGTGTCAAGATAGGGATCTGCTTTGTAGCGACGTAAGTAGTCTCTCAAACGGGATAAACTACCTGCACTTGGGGTAGCGTAGATAATCTGACCACTCAGAAAAAATACAAACCAAGATGGTTCTGCGGGAAAGTGCTGTCGGGGTTCAGCAATATTACTGCCAACTGGTGAGCTGTAGGCCTTAACAAACAGTTCACCAGTTCGTTGACCTAAGTCTATAAGTTGCAGGATGCTGCGGATATCAATTTCACTCAAATTTCCCTGCATGCAGCTTGTAAAATAAATTTTTGATAAAAAATGTAGATATAGAGAGAAGATTCACATCCCTTCTCTTTTTCTGAAAAATAACTAAGTATTTTAATAAATGGTAATATGATTTGAGAGAATTAATTTCATTTTGGGTCAATTATCGAGATTCGAGATTATACTCTAAGTTTACCATCTATGGCTTCAGAATAGGGTATTTAAACACGATCGGCTGTTTCTATATT